>CAKSWL010000049.1 GCA_934511335.1 uncultured Cloacibacillus sp.
AACTGGAACAACGTCAATCGACGCTTCTGCCGTTGGAGAGATAAGGGCGTTTGGGAAAATATCCTGGAGGCGCTAATAGACGAACCAGACTATGAGTGGCTCATGATCGACGCAAGCCATATCAAGGTTCACCCTCACGCCAGCGGCGCAGTTGGAGGCAATCAGGATATGGAACGTACAAAAGGGGGCTCAACACCAAGATACATCTTGCCGTGGATGCGAATGGTATGCCGGTCAGATTTTTTATCACAGCAGGTACCGTTGCGGATTGTACGCAGACTTGCGCTCTGATTGATGGGATTTCTGCTGAATTTCTGCTTGCGGACAGTGGTTACGACAGCGATAAGATTATAGAGAAAGCGTTGAAATGCGGCATGTCTGTAGTGATTCCTCCGCGCAAGAACCGAAAGAACCAGCGAGATTATGACCGCTATCTGTACAAACTTAGGCATTTAGTCGAGAATGCTTTTCTGGATCTCAAGCGCTGGCGCGGAGTTGCTACACACTATGCGAAATATACAGCATCCTTCGAAGCCGCTGTGCAAATTCGTTGCGTTGCCATTTGGGCAAAAGTTTTGGCACAGTCTATTGTCGACACTATCTATAACTGGAAAAGTTTGAGATTAAAGGATGAAATACGCAGTCGCATATATACTATGCGGCCGTATATAAGCTATAAAATATATTTTTATTGGCGCCGGGCTTGTTTTCTGCCTCTTCAGAAATTTATTTCTGAAATTAATGAGTTACCTTTATATTTCACCTTATATTGACACACAGGACGCTCTGTCCAGTTTTTATCCACACGCGATTTTATTGGCAATAATCCTCAGTTTTAATAAATTGCACTAAATAATGCAATGCGCCCCAACCGATTCTTTTCTTGCGAGCGCGGCCTTTGCCACCGCTTCGGCGCTGGCGGTCAGGCCGGGCATTTCGAGGGCCAGCAGGCGCTCCAGCGGGGTCTCCGCTTTTATCGCCTCTTTTTTGATCTCTTCTATATATAGAAGGAAATCCGATATCTCCGCCGCGCGGCGGAGAGGACCGATCGCCTGCCAGGCTTTTTTCTGGAGCTCTGCGCGAATTTCGGATACGGGGCGGCCGCCGGGAGAGAGGTTCTTTATTTCGTCTATCGCGATAAAGTCTCTGGGGGCCTCATGCGGGTGCTTCGCCGCGGCGCGCCCCGCGCGGAGGCCGAAGGTGACGACATGCGCCAGCGCGTTGCCGCCCATGCGGTTCGCGCCGTCTATGCCGCCCGTCACTTCACCGCAGGCGTAGAGGCCGCATACGGCGGTCTCGCCGCTGGCGCCGATCTCCACGCCGCCGCAGAAGTAGTGCTCAAGCGGCGCGATGCGCAGCGGCTCTTTGCGCCCGATAAAATATTCTTTAGGCAGCGTCAGGGCGTAGAGGAATTTTTTATCCTCCCAAAGCTCTTCGGGCGTCTCCTCAATATGGGCGAATGCCCCGCCCTCGCAGTCTTTTTGCGCGAGCAGCAGCGATAGTTTGTCGCGGGCGAAGTAGTTGCATTCTTTGCCGTCTTTTACGCCCCATTCTTTGTAGGCCGCGGGAAGAAATTCTCTGCCGGCGGCGTCGGTGACGCGGACGAAGTCTCCCAGCGTGGCGTCGGCCATCCACCGGGGAAAGCCCTCCTGCGCCCAGCCGACGGGATAAAACTGAACGAATTCCATATCGCGCAGCCGGAGGCCGGCGGCGAGCGCGAGCGCGTAGCCGTCGCCGGTCATGCGTTCCGGGTTGTCCGTATGGCTGTAGAGGCGTCCGGCGCCGCCCGCGGCGAGCACGACGGCATCCGCTGAGAGCGCGGAGCTGTGTCCGCTGCGCCAGTTCGTCAGCGATACGCCGCGGGCGCGCCCTTTTTCGACAAAGATTTCACGCGCGACGGACCACTCGCGGAATTTAACGCCGCAATCTTTCGCGATCCGCACCATCTGTTCCATCATGCCGCCGCCGCCCATCAGCCCGTTTTTTGCGGTGGCGCGGGCGCTCACGCGCCCTTTCAAGAAGTCGAGCGTCACGCCCCAGGAGGCGATCTCTTCAAGCGACGCGAGGCTCTCTTCGGTGAGAGTCGTAAGCAGCGTCCGGTCGTTCAGCCCGTAGCCCGTCTTTAAAAGTTTCTCATACTGCTCGCGGGGCGATACGCCGCCGCAAGGCACGGAAAACAGCCCGGCTGAGTAGGCCGTGCAGCAGGCGGTGGCCGCCGCCGTTTTGGAGATCACCGTGACCTCCGCGCCGGCACGCCGCGCGGCGATCGCCGCCGCAAGTCCCGCTCCGCCGCTTCCTATTATCGCTATCTCCACCATTTTGTCCACTCCTTTAGGACGCCGCTGATTATATGCACCGCCCGCGTCACAGGCGCCTCCCGACCGTGGCTCCAACGTATTGATATACGCCTCCGCCCCGCTCAGGAGTTGCCTGTTTAGCGGCCGGCACATCTAATCAGCGGAAGATACGTCAGTTTTTTATGGCAAAGTACAAAATCAGTGTTCCGTAAGCATTTTTTCGTAGAGCGCCTCGGTGCGGGCCTGTATCTGCGACATCGAGACGCCCAGCTGCTGGGCGTACCACACTGCGCCGCCGGCGCCGACGCCCTCTTTTATAAAGCCCTTTTCGTAGTCGGCGAGGCCGGGAAAGCGCGAGTTGGTGAAGTCCAGCGGCGCCGCGTACCAGCGCACGCCGATCTTGGCGGCGTATTCTTCAAGGCAGCTTGTCGGGTCGATATGGACGTATTTGGTCGTCGCCACCAGGATGTCCCTGGTCACGCCCATATCGCGCAGCAGCGCGGCCACCGCCATCATCTGGGTGCCGCCCGCAAGGGTGATTTTCACATCGTCGGGCAGCGCGGCGGCGTAGGCGGCGACGGCTACCTGCATGGGGTCGCCGAGCTCCGCGGCGGCCCTGAGGCCGAAGCCCTTCATGCCGCCGGCTTTTATGCCTACGCGCTTTGCCGTATCCCGCCAGATTTGTTCTTTTAGTGTCAGCGGGTTCTCCGGACCCGCCGAGGATACGGTGCCGGTATGGCCAAGGGCGCGCAGTACAAGCAGCGCGGTGGTCGTCCCTCCGGGAACGGATTCCGCAAGCACGACCTGTTTCACTCTTTTATCAAGCCCTGCAGCAAGCGCCGCTGTTTTTTGCGCGATCTCTTCATAGCGGGGGACCGCCATCTTAAAGCGCATGTCGCCCCCTGTCTCTTCGCTGATCGTCTCATGCGGAGAGGCGGGGGCGATCGAGGTTCCGACCCTCACGGTCGCGGCGTCAAAACCGGCCTCAAGCAAAGCGGCGCGGGTGACGAGCGCGGGCGAAGGGTGTCCGAAGGGATCGAAGGGCAGGGAGGGCGCGACTTTAGGGCGATCGTAGAAGAGCATGTCGGCGTCCGCCGGCGCGGTGTAGGGCAGAGCGTCAAGATTCGCCCCGGCGGCGGAGAGGCCGGGAATTTTTGCGAGCGCGGTTTCGCTTATAAACAACAGAAACATTACTTATTTTACCCCCTGTACGTAGCACCGTTTAAGCGTTAAAATGCACTATAGACTGTCCCCGCGATGAGTGGGGCTATCTTTGCGATGTTTATAGTTTATGGCCTTCATCGCCATAGCTCATAGATTATATAATAGATACGGGGGTTTAGGGTCCTTCGATATCTATATGTTTGAGGGGGAAATTTCGTGGCTTCAAAACTTGCTCCGACACGAGGAAACCTTGTCAGGCTCACACGCGATATGGAGATGGCCCAGTCAGGCCACGACCTTCTCGACCAGAAGCGCCAGGTGCTGATGATGGAGCTGGTCCGCTATATAGACTCGGCGAAGAAGCTCCAGGAGGATGTCGCCAAGATATTCAAAGAGGCGTATGGAGCGTTGCAGAAGGCGAATATCTCTCTTGGCATCGACACTGTGGGAGACATCTCCGAATCCGTCCCAGTCACCTCAAATATCACCGTGCGCCTGCGCTCGGTGATGGGCGTGGAGATCCCCGACGTGGATCCGCTGAGCGCAGAGACCATCCCCAGTTATTCTTTCCACGGCTCATCAGGGGCGATGGACGCGGCCTACGCCAAGTTTCGCCGCGTGATGGTGCTGGTGGCGCAGCTTGCCGAGATAGAAACAAGCGTCTACCGGCTGGCGGTACAGATACGTAAGACGCACCGGCGGGTCAACGCCCTTGAAAAAGTTGTGATCCCCCAGGACAAGGCGGAGATAAATTTTATCAGCGACGTCCTCGAAGAGGGAGAGCGCGAAGATTTCACGCGTATGAAGCTCGCGCAGAAGAAGATAAAGGAGTAAGGAATTCAGCGGCTCCACAAAGCGTTTATAAATCAGGGAGGGAATTTTGCAATGAGTACTCTGCATGAAGTTCTGGCAGTTCTGCTGGGGGCGGAATCTGAGGCCAAGAGGATCGTCGACGATTCAAAAAACGAGGCCGAGTCTCTGCTTCGCACCGCACAGGAAAAGTTTGCTGCGGAGCGCGCAAACCAGATGGCTTCCGCCAGGGAGCAGGCAAAGGGCATAATGGAGACGGCGCTCAACTCCGCGAAGACCGAGGCGGCGCAGATCGCCAGCCTTGGCAAAGAGGAACGGGCGCGTATGCAGAAACGTTTTGATGAAAATGTAGAACCCGTGATCAACGCTATCGCCTCCGAGACTGCCGAGAGCTTTATTTCTAAGAAGAGAGGCTGAATTTAGTGTCATCTTCACACGGCTCTGCAACCGCTTTGGGGGTTAAGGCTCACGTCCTCTACAGTCAGCTTCTGAAAGCTGACGAATATTGGTCGTTGCTCGGCCTCAACTCCACTGCGGAAATCGCCGCTTTCCTAAAACAGACGGCGGGTTATAAAGACCAGCTGGAGACGCTGCTTCCGGCAAAGGTGCACCGCATCGATCTTGAGAATGCGGTCCGTTCCTCCGTGCTCGCGGAGGCTGACTCGTTTCTCTTTTATCTGCTGGGGATCTGGCGCAAATTTTTTCTCGACTGGCTCAGCTGGTTTGAGTCGGAGCAGTTGAAGAGCATATTCCGCTGGATCCACTCCAAGAGGCTGGACCGCGACATGATGCGGCAGCATCTCTTCCGCGTCCCGGGATCGAAGCTGCCCTATGAGGCGCTGCTGAACTGCCGGGACTACAAAGAGGTGCTCGAGGCCCTGAGCGACACAAAGTATCACAAGGTGCTGCGGGAGCCGGTGCGGCGCCTGATAAACGGCGAAGGTTCGCTCTTTTCTCTTGAGCTTGCCATCGACAATATGGTGGAGATGGATCTTTACAACGACATAAAGAAGCTCCCTGAGGATGAGCGGAAGGTGCTTGAGCCGCTCTTCGGCTCACGTGTGGACCTCTTGAATCTCTATCATTTTCACCGGTGTATGTGGTATTACAATATGACCATCGAAGAGACGATCAGCCGTATGCTTCCGGTGAAGTACAGGGTAAAGGCGCATCACTTGCGCGAGATGGCAAAGGGAGCCAATTGGGAGGAGCGCATCGCACTGATGGAGGAGCACTTCCCCACCTACGGGAAGATATTCCGCGATGCGCTTGAACAGGACGACAAGGAGCTTGCCCTTGAAATGTCCATTAAGCGGTTTAATTACCTGAAGGCCCTTTCGATATTGAGAAACGGCGTGCCCGGCTTCCACACGGCGATCGCCTATTTTATATTGAAGGACCACGAGGTCACAGACGTTATACGAATGATAGAGGACGTGCGCTATGATTATGACCGCCGTTCCGCGGCCCAGTACCTTATCCGGCCGATAATCAATGGGGGTGAACCCGCATGGCAGTAATGAAAATGGTCGCTCTGACCATGATCGGACCGCAGTCCGAGATGGAGCCGGTCGCCCGTCAGATGGTCCTGACAGGCGGTTTCCAGCCTCTGCCGCTTGATATACTCGTCAACGACAGGTCGCTGCGCTCCAAACTTACGACCGAGACCGAGAACCCGTACGACGAGCTTGTCGCCAAGATCTCAACGATATGGAAGGTCGCGGGAGAGGTCGTGCCGGACCCTCAGCCGGTCACGATCACGAAGGATTTCACGCTTTCCCGCGCGCGGATGCTCGTGGAGCAGGCTTCCAGGAGGCTGCAGGTCTGGGAACAGCGCCGCTGCGTGCTCATCGAGGAAGAGGAGCTGCTGCACGCCACCAAGCTCTTCGTCGAAGCGCTTTCGGGGACGGAATTCGGTCCGCGGGAGCTTGCCGAGGGACATTTCGCGAAGACCTTTTTCGGCTGCCTCTCGAACGAAAATTTCCAGCGTCTGACGGAGAGCGGCGAGGAGTCGCCGATCGCGATCAACGAGCTAACAGTATCAGGCGGCAACACCTGGGCCTTGATCATAACGGTGCCGGGATACGAAGAGCCCACAAAGAAGCTGCTGGAAGCGGTATATTTCAAAGAGTTTTCCCTTAAGGACATCGCCGGACAGTTAGACGGGGACGATCCTCTGGCGCTCGTGGAAAAACGCATCGCCAACCGCCAAAGGGCGATCCGCGGCCTCGCTAAGGCGGCCAAGGATATGCTCCGCGAGCACCGGGCGGACTACGAGCTGCTCTTTTCGCAGCTTTACACGATGCAGCGGGTTTATGACATCTGCAAGGGACGCGGCGAGCTCAGCGGCATGTTCGTCCTCTCCGGATGGATACCGGCGGACACCTACTCCGAGATCAGCAAGACCATCGCGGAAGAGGCTCCGATGACGACGCTGATGGTCGAGGAGACGCAGGATATCTCATACACCGGCATCCGCATCCCGACAAAGCTCAAGAACAACGCGCTCTTCCGCTCCTTCCAGGATATCGTCGCAATGTACAGCCTGCCCTCATACGGAGAGATAGACCCGTCGCCGATCGTCGCCATCTCTTTCATACTCTTCTTCGGTTTCATGTTCGGAGACATCGGCCACGGCCTGATGATCTTCCTCGGCTCGATGCTGCTCGTAAAACGCGGCATCATGCGGCGTTCGCTCGGGCAGGTCATGAAGATGGCCTCTATCTCTTCGATGTTCTTCGGGCTCATGTACGGAAGCATCTTCGGCATCGAGGGCATCATCCCGGAGATCTGGCTCAACCCGATGCACGACGTCAACACGCTGCTTGCGGTATCGATAGGACTCGGCGTGTTCATGATCAGTTTAGGGCTGATATTGAACATGATAAAGCAGTACCGGGCGAAGGACTTCGGACGCCTGCTATTCGACGGACAGGGACTTGCGGGACTCGCCCTCTACTGGACCCTCTGCGCCCTGGGCATGATATACATTACAGGGTCGCCGATATCGGAGTTTACGGCTGACCTCATGTGGGGCGGCATGGGGCTGCTCCTCCTGGTGATGGTATTCCGCGACATCCTCGCGCGCTACCTGCTGCACCAAAAGGGGGACGGCGAGTCGGCGGTGCTCAATATCTTTGAGATCATGCACAACCTGATGTCCTTCGTCTCGAACACCGCCTCCTTCGTGCGACTGGCGGCCTTCGCGTTGAACCACGTCGGATTGTCGCTTGCGGTAATCATGCTCTCCGAGATGGTCCACGCGCTGCCCGGAGGCATCGTCATGAAAGGCATCATCCTGCTCATCGGCAACGTGGTCATCGTATGCCTCGAGGGTTTGATAGTATTCATTCAGACGCTGCGTCTCGAGTACTATGAATTCTTTGGGAAATTCTACAAGGGAGGAGGCAGCGCCTTCACGCCTGTCGGTTGGAAGAGGGATAACGGCAAATACTCTAAGGCCAACGCGGAAGATTTGTAAGTTTATATAATATCGTTAATACACACCACATAAAATATTTAATTATAAAATGCAAGACTAAATATTAAAAAAGAGAATAGAAAAGGAGCGATTTTTCATGTTTGGATTGGTATTGAGCTGCGGTACGGTGGTAACTCTGATGACAGCCGGATACATACTTCAGCGCAAAGGGTTCCGCGGCGGCAGAAAAATCTATGCGACGGTACTCGGGCTTTCGTCCCTCCTCGTCTTCACGGGAGCGGTGCTCACCCTCTTCTCCGGCACGTCATTCGCCGCGGAGGGCGTCGCGGCGGCCAAAGAGATCTCTGTAGGCGCCGGACTGGGCTTCATCGCGGCGGCGTGCGCGACGGGCATCGCCTGCCTTGGCGCGGGACTTGCCGTCGCCAACGTCGGCGCAGCCGCTCTCGGACTCGTAGGTGAAAAGCCGGAGATGCTCGGTACGACGCTTATCTACCTCGGACTCGCCGAAGGTATCGCCATCTACGGCGTCATCATTTCACTGCTTATAATCCAGCGGCTATAGGCGGGCACAAACGTCTATGAAGGCTTACCTTGTGAGCGACAACCACGACTCTCTCGTCGGTATGCGCCTGGCCGGAATCGAGGGCACGCTCGTTCACACCCCCGACGAAACATATGCAGCGATCGAAAGCGCGCTGAAGATGCGCAACCTCGCCATCCTTGCCATCACGGAAAAGGCGGCGGAGATGGCCGAGGAGATCATCCAGCAGCTGCGCGAACGCGGAGATCTGCCGCTTGTCGTCGAGATACCGGATAGATTTGGCACGAAAAGGGGACCTGATTTTCTGACAAAATATGTCCAGGAAGCCATCGGCGTAAAAATGTGATCAGGGAAGCGTCCTTCGGGGCCATTCTTGTTCGATCGCCGTTAAGAGACATCCCGCTGCCGGGCGGCTGGTACATATGATCAAACACCCCGATACTCACACAAGAGGTGAAATGTGATGAAAGAAATATCAAACGAGAAGATAAGCAACCTTAGAGATATAATTCTGGACCGTGCCGACAGCGAAAAAAAGGTCAACATGGCCCAGGGACGCCGCGAGGCGGACGACTGGCTCACACATGAGACTGAAAAGCTTCAGCGCGAGATAAATCTCATCCTGCAGGACGCGCGTAAACGCGCGGAAGATATCCGCCGCCGGCAGATACTCTCCGCGGAGCGTGAAAAATCGACGGAGACTCTGCGCTTGCAGAACCGGATACTTTCAGACTCCATGGGACGCCTCCAGGACAAGCTGGTACACCTCAGGGAGCGCGAGGATTACCCCAATATTCTGACCGGGATGTGCGTCGACGCGGTAGAATCGCTCGGCGTCAAAGTACCGCTTAAACTGCGGCTTTCGGCGGTCGACGCCGCCTTGGCCGAAGAGATCATCGCGAAGACTCTCGCCTCCAACCACGAACTTACGCTCACCTTTGATCCCGACCCCGCCCCGATACTTGGCGGCTGCTGGATTTCCACCGCGGACGGGCATCGTCAGGTAAATATGGATTGGCAGAGCATCACGCAGGAGATGGCGGACTCTTTGGCGGAACGCCTCCTGCCGCTGCTGTAGCCACCGCGCCCCGCCGCCATAAAAGCGGGGACACTTTTTAGATGCCGCAGGCCGCAAACCTGCGGACGCGTTTACCGTAGACGCCGCGGGCCTGTTCCCGCGCAAGCGGGAACATTTGGAATTACCCGTAGGCCGCAAGCCTGCGGATGCGTTACCGTAGGAGGAATAGCCTTTGGAACTCAAAAATAATTCGCAAAATCCCCATCTGGGAACCGTCGAATTCGTCAACGGCCCCGTCATAAAGGCGAACGGGATGCGCGACTTCGGAATGCGCGAGGTCGTGAAGGTCGGTCCGCACAAACTGATGGGAGAAATAATAAAGATGGACGGCGACAACGCCACCATTCAGGTTTACGAAGATACAGACGGCCTGCGCATCTACGAAGATGTGGCCGGCACCGGCGAACCGCTCTCTATCGAGCTCGGCCCCGGGCTGATTGGCAGCTTCTTCGACGGCATCGGACGTCCGCTGGACTCGCTGCTTGAAAAAGAGGGGATGTACATATCGCCGGGGACCTCGGTGAATATGATCGACCGCGACCGTCTTTGGGACGTCGTCCCCGTGGCCAAGGTCGGAGACCTCGTCTCCGGCGGGATGGTGCTGGCGACCATCCAGGAGACGCCGCTGCTCGTACATAAGATAATGACCCCGCCAAACTTCGAGGGTGAGATCACCTGGATAATCCCCCGCGGCAAACACCACGCCGGCAGCGACGTCGCGAAGGTGAAGGACGCTTTCGGACGCGAGATATCGATTCCGATGATCCAGCGCTGGCCCGTCCGCACGCCGCGCCCCTACCGCGAAAGGCTGCTGCCGAACGAGCCATTCGTGACAGGACAGCGCGTCATCGACGGGCTCTTCCCGCTCGCCAAGGGCGGCACCGCCTGCATCCCGGGAGGATTCGGAACGGGAAAGACCGTCACCCAGCATCAGCTGGCAAAATGGGGCGACGCGCAGGTCGTCATCTACATCGGCTGCGGCGAGCGCGGCAATGAGATGACCGACGTCCTTGAACAGTTTCCCGTGCTCGAAGACCCGCGCTCGGGGCGTCCGCTGATGGAACGCACGATATTGATCGCCAACACCTCAAACATGCCCGTCGCGGCGCGAGAAGCTTCGATCTACACCGGCATCACGATCGCGGAATATTTCCGCGACATGGGCTACGACGTGGCGATCATGGCGGATTCGACCTCGCGTTGGGCGGAGGCGCTGCGAGAACTGTCCGGACGCCTCGAAGAGATACCGGCGGAGGAGGGCTTCCCCGCCTACCTGCCTAGCCGCCTCGCGGAGTTCTACGAGCGAGCGGGACGCGTCGTCACGATCGGCGGTGAAAATGGCAGCGTCAGCGTCATCGGCGCCGTCTCCCCTCCCGGAGGCGACTTCACGGAACCGGTGACACGCCACACGAAGCGTTTCATCCGCTGTTTCTGGGGGCTCGACAAGAACCTCGCAAACGCGCGCCACTATCCCGCCATCTCCTGGACGGACTCCTACAGCGAATACGCCGAAGAGGTCGACGGCTGGTTCTGCTCAAACGTGGATGCGCGCTGGGGCGAGCTCCGTGAGGAGGTGCGCAACATCCTTGCGGAGGACAATAAGATACAGCAGGTGATCAAGCTTGTCGGAGAGGACGTCCTTCCCGACGACCAGCGGCTCATCGCCTTTACGGCCTTCCTGATAAAGAACGGCTATCTCCAGCAGAACTCCTTCGGCTCCGACTCCTACTCGCCGCCGATAAAGGGGTTCGAGATACTCTCCGTCATCCTGGAATTTCACCACAAGGCGATGGAGCTCGTCCGCAGGGACATCCCCATCTCGCTGATAAAGGATGACGAGTCGGTAGACTCGATCACCCATTTGAGGGAACTTGCAGCGGAGGACAAAGAGGGCTTCGACCAGTTGCGCAAACGTATCGACGCGCACCTCGAGCGCGTCGCCGCTGAACGCACAAGAAAACTAAGGGGTGGTGAATAGCATGGCGCAGCCCGAATATATCGGAGTAAAAGATATCGAGGGACCCTTTATCCTCGTTGAGAACGTGAGCGGCGTCGGTTATGGAGAGCTTGTAGACATCCGTGACGGCAAGGGCGCGCGGCGCCACGGACAGGTGAAATCGCTCAGCGAAAAGGCGACTCTCGTGCAGGTCTTCACGGGAACGGAAGAGCTCATTCCCAACACCACGAAGGTACGCTTCCTTGGCAAACCGCTTGAGGTGCACCTCTCGAAATACATGCTCGGCCGAACCTTCAA
>CAKSWL010000050.1 GCA_934511335.1 uncultured Cloacibacillus sp.
ATAATACATCGCTTTATATTGTTTGAAAAATGATATTTATGGCTATATATTATCGATTATTTCGATATTTAGATATTATAATTATCTAACTTTTTACGATTTTTTTATTAGACAATCAACTTAAATAATATTTAATCGATGGTAAAAGAGGGCTCACACCCTTTTACCAATCATCCGCTTTATAGTTTTTTATACTTAATTAACTTTACAAAGGCATTACAATAATCTAAGCTATCGCCATGACATGCTATTCGAAAGATTTACGAGAATGCGCTATAAAATACCTGCTCGGCAAGCACACTCCGGCCTCCGAACACAGAGTAATATTCTTCCCGCCATATTCTCCGGAACTGAACCCGACAGAGCTTTTCCGCCCTGTCCTAAAGAAGCGCTTGCAGAGTGCCATAATCTGCATGAAGTCGCTTGATGAGGCTATCATATTCTGTTTATAAGTTGATTTAACATATTATGCCTTTTGTCTTTTTTAACTTGTTTGTCAATTATCGAAATTATGTGAATTAACTCTCAAAATACATATTTGATATAATGGCGCTATACAAAGGGGGCGATCGTCGTTGGAAATCGAAGGAGTACCTTATCAGATCGTAGACTGGAACAAGATAGAGGCCGAGCCTCACAAAGGCGCGAGCGGCGAGGCCAAATGGCGGACCTTTGAAAAGGGCAACGTCCGCGCGCGCCTCGTGGAATACGGGCCCGGCTACCTCGCCGACCACTGGTGTCCGCGCGGCCATGTGCTCTTTGTGCTGGAGGGCTCCGTCGTCTCGGAGCTGGAGGACGGCACGAAAGAAGAGCTCACCCCCGGGATGGGCTATGTCGCCGCGGACGACGAAAAAAATCGTCACCGCTCCTTCTCGCCAAACGGCGTAAAGCTGTTCATCGTAGACTAAGCGAAGGAGGGCGGCCGAAGCCGCCCTCCCTAACTTTCATCTTCCAGATTTTCTTCCGTTACCTTTATCTGCCGGATCTTGTCCTCGAATCCGAAGACCGAGGCGTCTATTTTATTTACCGCGATATCTATCTGCTCCATGTTGGAGAAACGGTATTCCTCCGGCAGGCGGTTCGCGAAGCGTTTGATCTTCAGCAGCGCCTGAAGATAATTCCGCTCCGTCTTTCTCAGCAGGGCGGCGCACTCTATCGCGTCCGGCATCTCATATTTCGCGAAGAGGCGCGCGATGGCGATGTTCACCTCGCGCTCCATCTCGTCGCTCCACAAATCGCCGAGTATTTTACGGACGCGCTTCCGCTCGTTCTGGTCTTTGATTTGGGCCAGCATCTGCGTTATCTCGCGCAGCGCCTCCTCGACCTCTTTCGTCACAGAACGGACGTCCCTGCGCGGCATCGAGCATTCTGCGATCATCCGGGCCTCCGTCTCGACCGTTATCTCCTTCTTAAGCAGCCTGCCTATCGCGGGAAGCAGCTTTATCTTCGCCTCCTCGCGCGGCTTGCCGAGCGTTTCCAGATAGAGTATCGCCGTGTCATAATCAAAGTTTTCACACTTGCTGCGCGGGATGTAAGAGACATAGCCGGTGTCGAAATATCCCTTGCGTCCAGCGCGGCCCGCCATCTGCATAAACTCGTTCTTGGTCAGCGGCCCGTCGATGAACTTCGCCATCTGCCCGAAGACGACCGTCTCCGCCGGCAGATTTACCCCTAGAGAGAGGGCGTCAGTTCCCGCGACGACGTCGATTATCCGCTCGCGGAAGGCCATCTCCACCAGCAGCTTTTCCTTGGGCAGCATGGAGCCGAAGTACATGCCGACGCCGCGCAGCATCGTATCCGGAACCTTTTCGACCTCCAGGATCTGCGACATCTCGCGCAGACGGGCGCGCTTCTCACGGTCCACCTTGCGGCGGGTCTTGGCGATCTGCGCCGCAATCCATTCGACGCCCTTTTTGGAAAAGGCGAAGACGAGCGCGTCGCGTATCTGGCCAAAACGCAGCCCGCGCTGTTTGTAGACAAGCTTCGTCACGCGCTGTTCCGTCTCGAAGAGGGCAAAGTCGCGCCGCGCCATCTCCTCTAGATAGGCCCGCACCTTGTCGGGGTTGCCGAAGGTGGCGGACATCACGAGGATGCCGCTCTCCTCCGCGGTTCGGCGCAGGCCGTCTATATAGGCGCGCGCCCGCTCCGGGTCGTTGAAGATAAAATGAAACTCGTCGACGATGACCTTTTGCCCGGGAATGTGGGCATACTTGAGGGTATATATCTCCTGCGTGCAGCAGAGCACCTCCGCGCCCGCGTTTTTCTTGAAATCGCCGGTCTCCAGCCCGACATCGAATCCCATCGACTTGAGCTCGAGATAACGTTCGTTTGAGAGGGCCTTTATCGGCGCGGTAAAAATCACGCGCCCTTCGGGCATTTGAGGCGTGCCGCCGCGGCTCATGAGCCCTGCCCAGATGTAGGCGACCCACGTCTTGCCGCTGCCGGTCGGAGCGGAGAGGATCGCGTTCTTCCCCACTATGCTGTCAAGCGCTTTTTCCTGCCATTTATAGAGCATATTATAGTCTAATGCGCATCACGGGAAGGAGGCGCTCAGGCATCCCTTCCGTCCGCTCTTCTCCTATCCTCTCCGCTCCCATGTGCCGGTAAAACCCCTCGGCGTTCGGGTCGGATAGGATGTAAAGTTCGTCTGCCCCCATCGTTTCGGCCATCTCACAGGCGTGAAGGAAAAGCTTTCCCCCAAGCCCGGTGCCGATCTCCTCGGGAAGCACCCACAGGTGTTCAAGCCATAGTTTTCCCTCTTTTTCTTCCAGCGCGTAAAAGCCGACCTTTTCATCCGTCTCTTCGTGCTCTATGAGATAAGAGGGGTTGTTCTCAATGAAATCCTGCTCGATGTTGAGCATATCTCGGAATATGTTCATCACATCCACAGGATAATCCCAGTAAGACTTGGACCTCCAGGCAATGTCTGTGAGCTCCTCCGCCTCTTCTGGCTTGGCCGGACGTATTCGAACGTCGTCATCGTACATCTATCTATCGTTCTCCCCCTATATTAAGATCTGCGAGGTACATTGTACCACAACACAGATAAATAGGGGCAGCGCGCTTTTGCGCCGTCCCGGGCAAAGGCATCAGGAAAGGTCAAATTTGCCCTGCCGGCAAAGGATAGGCACAAGCCGCTCTGAGGTCCCCCCTTGTCCCTCCCTTTAAGCGGCGGTCATGTATTTCATAGTAGTCCGCCGTCTTTTGTTTATTGTGAAAAGCATATCCTCTCATTGAAAATCATAGAAACGGCGGGCGGCGTGGCAAAAAGCAGCTCCCCCATCCGACGTACGGGCGCGGGGAAGCTGCTTTTTGCCGGTTATTTTTCTGTTTGAGGCGGGCACAGGCGGCGGTTTTCGCGTCAGGCGTTACGGCGCGACAGCTCCCGGACCGCGGTTTTGAGCAGCTCCGGCAGGACGTCGAGCGAGTAGGCCAGATGCAGCCGCTCCTCTTTTTTATGCGGCGACTGACCGCTCGGCCCAAGGTTTATCACCGGAATGCCGAGCCCCTGCATCTCTTTGAGCGGAATATTGTAGATGACGCCCCAGCCGGGCATATTTTCGCTGAACGCCCGCACGTCGTCGTCGGAGAGTTTCGCCCCCACATAGCTGAGGTCGCAGAGCCCCGCGAAGAGCTCCGCTTCCGTCATTTTCAAACCATATTTTGCGGCGCACTCAGCCTCGACGGCGCGCGCCGCCTCAACGGCGGCCCGGTCGCGCGGGTCCTCCGTAAGGTCGGTGCGGACGGGCAGCCACGGCGGCAGGAAGAAGCAGACGATATAGGGCCCCTCCACGCCGGAGCGGTCGGCGATGAAGTCCACGCATTTTATCCCGCGCGCGCGCATATCGCCGGGCGGCAGCGTTTCAACGCAGCGGCGCAGCTCTTCGTCAAAGGATGCCCCCTGGCGCGCGCGCGCCAGCTCTTTGAGCTCTTCGAGCGTATAGACCGCCGGCTCCGCGGGCTCAAACGCCGCCCCTTCGTAGCCCAGCGCAAGAAGCGCGCGGTAGGAGGCGGTGAGCTGCTCCGCGCTTTGGCGCAGCGCGTAGGCCGCGATGCCGCGCATCTGCTCCATTACGAGGGCCGGGGTGTTGTTCGTCGTGAAACAGTTAAAGTAGGCATAGGCTTTGTCGGGAACGGTGACGCTGTAGAAATCGCGCAGCGCCCTCATGTCCAGGCAGATCCACGAGGGCTGGCAGACGCCGTGCAGCGGGTCCGCAAGGTAGGGATTGCCCTCCGCGTATGAGACGATCCGCGAGGCGGCAAGCAGAGCGGAAAAGCCGTTGTAGCAGTTGCCGACATGGGCGTCGCGCCCGCGGATGTAGAAGCCGGGCATCAGTTTGCCGAGCGTGCCGAGAAAGATCATCGGCCCCACAAGGCCGGATTTTCCCGCCTCTCCCGGCTCAGTGTTCAGCGCTGCGAGAAAGTCGAGCCCCTCCGCCTGCATTTCCGCGATGACGGGCAGGACGCCCCGCATCCCGGCGGAGGAGTTTTCCTCATCCCCCACCAGCGCCATCACAAGGTTGACGTCGAAGAGGCCGCGGTCGTTCGCGAATTCCTCGATGAGCGCCGTCTCGATCGCAGCGCCGCATTTCATGTCCATCACGCCGCGCCCGTAGAGGGTGTCGGCGTCGGCGCCGAAGATTTCCGCGAGCCGGTCCGTGTCGAAGGCATATTCGGCGATGTCGCCGTAGCACTTTGTATCGACGACGTCGTAGTGGCCGATGAGCAGCACCGTGCGCGCCGTCTTCGCGGCGGCGTCGACGCGGGCGACCAGCGATTTCAGTTCATAAAGGGAGCCTTCGAGCGGCGTAAGGACGAGCCTGAGGTGACGGGGATTTTCTTTAAAATGGGGAAGTCCTGCGAGCCTTTCAAAGAGCCGTTCGCCGGGGGCGCTCTCTTCGGCGCTCTCCGTCACGCTCGGTATCGCGACGAGCTCTTTGATCATCGATAATAGGGATTCTCTGTCCACAGCTACCGCCTCCTATCTTTCTTAAATGATATCACAACAATATGTTCGTGGCGGCGCGGGGACGATCTTTCATGCGCTTGCCCTGCGGTCCCGCCGTAAAATTTATCTCTTGACATTCCCTCCGGCGGCTGTAAAACTTATCGAAGAACCTTTGAGAGGATGTTTATCAAATGGCCAAACCATTTATCAAGCCCGTCATCTCCGCCTCCGCGGCGGCGGCTTTCGCCGCGCCGGGTGGGTCGCTGATGGTTGGCGGATTCAATTACGGTGGAGCGCCATATACGATCATCGAGGCGCTCTGCCGCAGCGGCGTTAAAGATATCGACCTCATCTGCGTCGACACCAGCTATTTCCAGACCAAGGTCCCAGGCCCCGTCGGCGTGGCGCAGCTTGTGACGAACGGGCAGCTCCGTTCTCTCGTCGCCTCGCATATAGGCCTCAATAAACGGACGCAGGAGCTTTACACGAATGGAGAATTGAAGATCGAGCTCATCCCCATGGGCACTTTCGTCGAGCGCATCCGCGCGGGCGGCGCGGGGCTCGGCGGGATTTTGACGCCCACCGGCGTGGACACGGTATATGAAGAGGGACGCGAGACCATCGAGCTAGACGGACGGCGCTATATCATCGAACGCCCCTTGAGGGCGGATACCGCCTTCATCCGCGCCTATAAGGCCGACGCGGCGGGAAATCTCATCTATTACGGAACGAACCGAAATTTCAATCCGACGATGGCGACCGCCGCGGCGAAGGTCGTGGCTGAGGTGGACGAGGTGGTGCCGGTAGGCGGGATAGACCCCAACGACGTCGTAACGCCGGGGATTTTCATCGACGCGCTGGTGCTGAAGGAGGACGGCGAATATGCTTCCAGAACTTAGTGAAAAGGAGGCGCGCACACGCATCGCGCGCCGGATCGCGGCGGAGCTTGAGGACGGCGCGCTCGTCAATCTCGGCATCGGCATCCCTCAGCTCGTGCCGGACTATGTGCCGGAGAATGTGCGGCTCATTTTGCAGACGGAAAACGGCGTGATCAACGCCGGCGCAAGCGCCGACAAGCACGACCTGCGCATCATCGACGCGGGCGGCACGCCGGTATCGGTGCTGCCCGGCGGCGCGCTGATCTCCTCAGAGCTCAGTTTCGCGATCATGCGCGGCGGCCATATCGACGTCACCATTCTCGGAGCGCTCGAGGTCGACCGCGAGGGAAGCCTTGCGAACTGGATGATCCCCCAGGTGCGCGTACCAGGCATGGGCGGCGCGATGGACATCGTTACGGGGGCGAAAAAGGTCTACGCCGCGACGCGGCATTTCGACAAAGAGGGGCGCAGCAAGCTCGTGCAGAAGTGCTCGCTGCCGACGACGGGGCGCGGCGTGGTGGACGTGATCGTCACCGAATACTGCGTGGTGCGGAACATTTACGGCCGCATGGTGATGACCGAGATCGCCTGCGACACAAGCCTCCAGACGCTGCTTGACCGCACGGAGATGCAGATCGACATCAGCTCGGGACTCAAACGAAGCTCTTTTTAAATCACAGGATAACGTAGTTTCAGAGGATTGGAGGAATCAAAATGGCCATTACGGCAGGGATCATGGTCCCCCACCCGCCGCTCATCATACCGGAGGTCGGGCGCGGAGAGGAGAGGACTATAGCCATTACCGCCGCGGCATATCGGGAGGCGGCTTCGTTCGTCGCGGCCTCCGCCCCCGAGACGATCGTCGTCGTCACCCCGCACAGCACCGTTTACGGGGACTATTTCCACATATCTCCGGGGCTCCGGGCCGGCGGCGGCTTTGCACGCTTCGGCGCGCCGCAGGTTTCGCTTTCCGTGGATTACGACACGGAGTTTGTCCGGGCGCTCAAGGCTTTGGCGGCGGATGGCGGACTGCCGGCGGGCACGCTTGGGGAACGGGACAGGGAGCTTGACCACGCGACGCTCGTGCCGCTCCGCTTTCTCGCGGAAGCCGCCGGCGGAATCAAGGCGAAGGTGGTGCGCACCGCGCTCTCGGGACTTTCGTTCGCGGAGCATTATCGCTTCGGCATGCTGATAAAAGAGACCGCGGAGAGACTCGGGCGGCGGACTGCGGTCATCGCCAGCGGCGACCTCTCACACCGGCTCAAAGAGGACGGCCCCTATGGCTTCAGCCCTGAGGGACCGCGCTACGACGAGCATATCATGGAGGTAATGGGGCGCGGGGCCTTCGACGAGCTCTTCGGATTCCCGGAGCGGCTCTGCGAGAGCGCCGGAGAATGCGGACACCGCGCCTTCGTCATCATGGCCGGTGCTTTCGACGGCACGGCGGTCGAGGCGAGGCGGCTCTCATACGAGGGCCCCTTCGGCGTCGGTTACGGCGTCTGCATCTTTCGCGCGAAAGGGCCGGACGATAAGCGCCGCTTTCTCGCAGAGTTCGCAGCAAAAGAGAGCGCACGGCTTGCGGCGCTGAAAGAGAAGGAGGACGCCTACGTGCGCCTCGCGCGGGAGGCGGTCGAGAGGTACGTCGCGGAGGGCGAAAAGCTCGCAGTACCGGCGGGGCTGCCGGAGGAGATGCTCTCCCGGCGCGCGGGAACCTTCGTCTCGCTCAAAAAGGACGGGCGTCTGCGCGGCTGTATCGGCACCATCGCCCCCGCCGCCTCCTCGGTGGCGCAGGAGATCATCAATAACGCCGTCAGCGCGGCCGCGAACGACCCGCGCTTCGACCCCGTCGAAAAAGAGGAACTCGCGAGGATAGTCTACAGCGTGGACGTTCTCGGCGAGACCGAAAGGATAGACTCCCCCGAAAAACTCGACGTCAAGCGCTACGGCGTGATCGTCACCAAAGGCAGGCGGCGCGGGCTGCTGCTGCCAAACCTTGAAGGCGTGGACAGCGTAGAAGAGCAAATCGCCATCGCAAAAGAGAAGGCGGGGATCGGCAAAGACGAATGCGTGGCGCTGGAAAGATTCGAGGTGTCGCGTCATCACTAGGATAAACTGCCCCGTATGCTTCCGCCGCTGTTCCTTAGAAGAGGGCGAGAGCGGCTTCTGCCGCGCGCGGCAAAACATCAGCGGCCGCAGCGTCAGCACGAATTACGGTAAGATCACCGCGGCGGCGCTGGACCCGGTGGAAAAGAAGCCCTTCGTAAAGTTCCATCCCGGCGGCTTCATCTTCTCCGTCGGCTCCTTCGGCTGCAATATGGACTGCCCCTTCTGCCAGAACTACGAGATCGCGGGCGCGGGGCCGGAAGAGGCGCCGACGCGCGCCATCTCTCCCGCGGAGCTCGCAAAGCTGGCCGGAGAGCTCCGCGCGCGCGGCAACATCGGCGTCGCCTATACCTACAACGAGCCGCTAATCGGCTGGGAGTTCGTGCGCGACAGCGCCGCCGAAGTAAAAAAACTCGGAATGAAAAACGCCGCCGTGACCAACGGCTCCGTGACGCCGGAGACGCTCACGGAGCTGCTGCCCTATATCGACGCCTACAACGTCGACCTTAAGGGCTTCACGCGCGAATACTACCGAAAGCTGGGCGGCGACCTGGATGCGGTGAAGGAATTTATCCGGACCGCCGCTAGACGCGCCCACGTCGAGCTGACGACCCTCGTCGTGCCGGGAGAGAACGACGGCGCGGAAGAGATGGAGGCGCTCGCCGCCTGGGTCGCCTCCGTCGACAAAAAAATCCCGCTGCACATCACGCGTTTCTTCCCGCGCCGGCTCATGAGGGACAGAGCGCCGACGGACGCCGCGCTGCTCCGTCGGCTCGCGAAGATCGCGGAAGGGCGGCTCGACACCGTAGTGATAGGGAATATATAACGGCCGGCGGGATAAACGCCCTCCGCGCGTTCATGGAGGCAAAAATATAAGGCGCAGCAGGAGCCGCCTGCCGCGCCTATCTAAAGGGAAAGTGGGCATAGTCTGTAAGTGGGGACAGACTGGGGATTCTTTTCCGCCGTATTGGGGCCGTTACATCGCCCTCGCGGGTACTTTCGCACTATTTTTCGCTTTGCTGTGGTCGCGCCATACCTCTTGAGCCGCCATGACCAGCGCAAAAACAAGGCTGCCGGCCGCTGTAAAGGCTGTGACCCCATACATAAGCATTTCTCCATACGTCATTGTGACAACCTCCTCGGATAGTTCTGAATTTTTTAATCATGCGAAATCGGCCGTTCCTGACGGCATTAATAGTAGCAGTCATTTATAAATCAGTAAAACGACAAAAACTAATGTGTTGCATGAAAAAACCGCATGTATAGAAGAACGAAAAAAGAGGCGACGGAGACAGCCCCCGCCCCCGTTATGAAAGAAAGGCGGGCGCTGTCCGCCGCACGGGAACAAATATTTAGACGGCGCCCAGAGGTTTTCGCTCGCGCTCTTCACAGCTCTCTCCGCCGCGGCCCCCCAGCCAAACATCGTGGGCGACCATCACCGCCGCAAAGACAAAACTGCCGGCCGCCGTAAAAACCGTAAGCGCCATTAAAAAGACCTCCTGAAATGTCATTGTGACAACCTCCTCAAGTAACGCGGCGCAAATGCCGCGGGATCATCTATTCTTCGGAAAACCTTCCTGACGGCATTAATGGCAACAGCCATCTATAGATTAGTAAAACGACAAAAAAATGATATAATACATGAATTAAATTCATATATAAAAAGACAAAAAAGCGCGGCCGCAGGGGCCGCGTCTCTTCCTAGGGAGGGAATTATTAACAATCGACTCTTTCTACCTCAGTCTGAGGGATCTTTGTTCCGGTCGGTTCGCTCCAAATCGTAATCTTTAACATGTACAGCGTGAATCCCGCGGAGAGCAGCGCCGTAATACCCATCACGCTCGTCAGAACTATCTCGCCAAACGCCATCCTTATTACCTCCTTCGCCTCTCTTCTCTATTATCGTGAGTCGAGTATAGCCAAGCGGCGATATATAAGTAAATCAAAACATTTCTTTATTTGATAACCGCTACGTAATTTTACCTAAACGAAAAAACTCGCTGGCCATGCGGGTTTGGGGATTTTTTTAAATCAACCGCCCGCAAAATATGACATATGCCAATAGCAAGGCCGACTATCGCCGTAAAGGTCGATAATAGCTTTCACATGGCCGTCGCTATCCAGGTAAATATATACATTATTTGCGCTAAGGAAAGGCTGAGCAATTGAAAATCAGCCGGAGCAATAACCAGCCTACCTCCCGCTGACTACGTCCGGAGAACCGAAATCTCTGATTTCGTGCGAATCGGCTGGTTTGTCTGTCAGATGTGCCAGGCGCTGAACGGGCAGGTTAAGAGAAAAGCGCCGCGCCCCGGCTGGTGGAAGGGGTATCGCTTGTCGGAGCCGCCGCGGGTAAATCAGGCAGTGCCGCCCGCATCAGTTAAGCAGGAAGCCGGGCAGCAGCGGGTCGCTTTCGTGGCTTATGAGCCAGTTGAAGCCGATGATGTTGGCGCTGCCTTTGATGAAGGGGATGATGGACCGGTGGTCTCCGATCATCGGCCCCTCTTCGTAATGCCCCTCAAAGAGCGTGCCGAGGATGCTCTCATGGATAAAAGGCTCGCGCGGCGCAAGTTCGCCGCGCTCGGCCAGCAGCGCCATCTTCGCGCAGGTCCCCGTCCCGCACGGCGAACGGTCGACGTTGCAGGCCCCGAAGACCACGCAGTTGCGCGCATGCCGCCCTTCACGGTGCAGCCCAAATTCCGCAAGCAGGATCTTGTTGTTCAGCGGTATCTGCGGATGGCGCACCTTATGCTGGCGGTTGGCCTCCTCCATCACCTCGACGCCGAGCTTTACTATGTTCGGCGCCTCTTGCGGCACCAGTTCGAGGCCGAAATCAGCGGCCTCTACGAGCGCGAAAAAGCTGCCGCCGAAGCAGATGTCGAACTTCACGCTTCGTCCCAGAGAGGGAAGGTAAAGGTCGAGGCCGCGCGCGTAGACGAAAGAGGGGACGTTTTTCAATGTCGCGCTGACTGCCTCGCCGTGTGCGACCTCGACCTTGAGCGTGACGAGGCCCGCGGGGGTGTCAAGTTTGACATAGGTGTAGGGCTCAAAGACAGGGACCATTTGCAGAATCACCATCGCCGAAGCAAGGCCGATAGAGCCGTGGCCGCACATCGATACGCTGCCGCCGGAGTCGCAGAAGAGGACGCCCGCGTCGGCGTCCTCGTGGACGGGCGGCACCATGATCGCGCCGAACATGTCGGCGTGGCCGCGCGGCTCCGTCATGATGAAGCGGCGAAAGTCGTTGTGGTTGTGACGGAAGTCCGCCCATTTCTCCGCCATCGTGGCGCCGCGAAAAACCGGCGCCCCGCCGATAACGATACGAGTCGGTTCCCCGCATGTGTGCGAATCAACTACAGCGACCATTTTGCCGATCTTCATGCTTTCATCCCCGCCTCTGCCGGATCTTTTTTTATCTTAACAGAGACGAGAGGATTTTACAACAATAGGTTATTTTGATATAAAATAATAAATTTATTATATAATATAGAGT
>CAKSWL010000051.1 GCA_934511335.1 uncultured Cloacibacillus sp.
ACGGCGGGCATCGAAAAGTTTCTCGGTTCCGGGCTCATTCGCGGTATCGGAGCCGCGATGGCAAAGAAGATCGTCGATAAATTCGGCGAAGAGACGATTTCGATCCTCGACGAGACGCCGCTGCGCCTCGCGGAGATCAAGGGGATCAGTGAGAACAAGGCCTGTGCCATCGCGGAATCCTGGCGCGAACAGCGCGAGATCCGCGAGGTGATGGTCTTCCTGCAGAGCTACGGCATCGGCACCGGTTACGCGATGCGTATCTTCCGCCAGTACGGCGCTGGCGCCGTCTCCGTACTCAAGGACGATCCCTATCGGATGGCGATCGACATCCCCGGCATCGGCTTCACGATCGCCGACCGGATCGCGCAAAAGCTTGGCATCGCCGCCGATTCGCCGATGCGCGTGCGCGCCGGTGTCCGGCATGTGCTGAACCAGCTCGTCGCCGAGGGGCACGTCTACGCCCCCGCGGAGATACTCTCCGCCCATTCGGCGCAGACCTTGCAGGTCAGGCTTGAGATGGCGCGCGATGGCATCGAGCAGGCCCGCCTTGCCGGAGAGATCATCGTCGAGAAGTTTGCCGACCGCGAGGGCAAGGAGCAGGAGGCCGTCTACCTGCCCGCCTTTCATTACGCCGAGACGAGTTCAGCGCGGAACCTGCGGCTGCTGATCAACGAACCTTACAACAGCCAGTGCGTCGACTGTGACAAGCTGCTGCCGTGGCTTGAACGCGAGATGGAGATAACGCTCGCCGAAGCGCAGCGCGAGGCGATCGTCACCGCCGTCAACTCCAAGGTGATGGTGATCACGGGCGGCCCCGGCACGGGAAAGACGACGATCATCCGCGCCGTGCTGCATATGCGCGAGGAGGGCGGTTTCCGCGTTATGCTCGCCGCGCCGACCGGACGCGCCGCGAAACGTATGAGCGAGGCGACGGGGCATGAAGCGAAGACGCTTCACCGCCTGCTCGAATATGTCGGCAGTCCCGGCACGGGCGGCGCCTTTATGCGCAACGAAACGAACGCCCTCGAGTGCGATCTCCTCATCGTCGACGAAGCCTCTATGATCGACCAGATACTGTTTCACCACCTGCTAAAGGCGGTGCCGCGCGGCGCGTCGCTCATCTTTGTCGGCGACGTCAACCAGCTGCCATCGGTCTCGCCGGGCAATGTCCTCAAAGACCTCATCGATTCCGGCGTCTGCCCCGTGGTCATGCTGCGGGAGATATTCCGCCAGGGACGCGAGAGCCGCATCATTGTGAACGCCCACCGCGTCAACGACGGCCTGATGCCGATCCTGCCCGATGATCAGAGCTTGGCGCTCTCGGACTTTTATTTCATTGAACCGCGCGTCGAAAAAGAAAACCTCAGCGACGAGGAGTACAAAAAGCTCTTTGAAAACAAAGTGCTCCAGACGATAAAAAAACTTGTCGCCGAAAATATTCCCCGCCGCTTCAACTTCGACCCCGTGAACGATATCCAGGTGCTCGCGCCGATGCACAACGGCAACGTCGGCACCAAGCGGCTCAACATGGAGCTGCAAAAGATACTCAACACCGGCAAAGGGGCCTCCGTGCAGCGCCTTGAGCGTCTTTTCAAAGAGGGCGACAAGGTGATGCAGATAAAGAACAACTACGACAAGGATGTCTACAACGGCGACATCGGCACGATAACTAAGGTAGACGGCGACGAATCGCGCGTCACCGTGAAGATGGACACGGGGCTTGTGAACTATGAGTTCGCCGAGCTCGAGGAGCTCGTCCACGCCTACGCCGTCTCAATACACAAGTCGCAGGGCTCCGAATATTCCGCCGTCGTCATCCCGCTGCTGACGCAGCACTATGTGATGCTCCAGCGGAATCTGCTCTACACCGCGATCACGCGCGGCAAGAAGCTCGTCGTCGTCGTCGGCGCGAAAAAGGCCCTGCGCATCGCCGTGGAGAACGACCGCACGCGCACGAGATACACGCGTCTGGCAGACCGGCTCAGCGGCTCCGAACCAGCCTGCGGGACGCCGGGCGCGCCGCCGCCCGACGAAGAGGAGCTTGAGCGGATGTTTGCGGAGCAGGCGCGGCGGGAGGCCGGGGAGGACGCCCCAAAAGCCGACTAGCCGTGACGGTCATGTCCGCTTTTCTTTTGTATTATCACACGAAAAAGGCGCTCCCTCGACTTCAAGGGGGCGCCCGGTATTACATGGCGTGGCGGGGCTTCACAGATAACGCGTACTGCTGCGGTAGATATTCTCCTGGCGGTCCTGCTTGCCGTCGTTTTCCGCCGCCGCGAGGCGCTTCTCCGTGAAGCGCGCGAAGCGCACGAAGGGCAGCCCGATCAGCAGGTAGATGACCGCTACGATGATGCCGGGGCCGAAATAGTCGTAATAGGTCGCCGAGACCTGACCGTAGACTTTGGTGAGGTCTACCATCGTGATGATCGAGACGAGCGACGAATCCTTGAGCAGCGAGATAAAATCGTTCGTGATCGGCGGGATGACGACGCGGACGGCCTGCGGCAGGATCACCTCGCGCATCGCCTGCCAGCGCGTCATGCCGAGCGCGAGCGCCGACTCCCACTGGGTGCGGGGGATCGCAAAGAGTCCCGTCCGGTAGATCTCCGCCTCATAGGCGGCGTAGTTGAGTCCGAGGCCGATCGCCCCCGCCCAGAAGGGCGAGAACTTTATCCCCACCGAGGGCAGCCCGTAGAAGATGAAGAATAGCTGTATCAGCACCGGCGTGCCGCGCACGATCTCCACATACCAGGTGGCGGCCAGCGCGAGCCAGCGCGGCGCGAAAACGCGCGTCACCGCCAGAATGAGGCCGAGCGAGATCGCGATCACCATCGCGACTATGGAGACCTCCATCGTGACGAGCGCACCCTTCGCGAAGAGCGGCATCACGTCCCAGTATCTTTCCAGACGCTTCTGCATCGTCAGCTGCGGCCGATGCGCCTCGGCCCATTCGTTGTAGAAAACGGGCTCGTATTTCGGCGGGTCGAAGTCATTGAACTCCGTCGCCATCACCGGCGTCCAGAGGTTCCATTTGTCGTAGATCTCGCGAAGTTTGCCGCTGTCGCGCAGCGCCACCAGCGCGCGGTTCACCTCGGCGAGCAGCTCCTTGTCCTGCTTGCGGATGGCGATGGCGTAGATTATTTCGCCGATGGGAGGCCCGACGAATTTGATCTCAGGGTTGAAGCCCGCCGAGTAGAGCGCGATGGGCTGGTCGAAGAGCGCCGCGTCAAGACGTCCGTTCGCGAGATCCTCGTAGGTGTTGGCCTCGACGATATAGGTGCGGATCTCAACGTCGCCGACCTCCTCGAGCACCATCTGCGCGTAGCTTTCCTTAAGCGTCCCCGCTACCTTGCCCTTCAAATCCTGAAGGTCCTTGATCGCGTCGTCCTTGCGGCGCACGGCGAGCTGCAGGTAGGTCTTATAATAGGGGATCGAGAAATTGACCGTCTCTTCGTGCTCCGGCGTCACCTCGAGGCCGTTGATGGCGATGTCGTAAAGGTTGCGCTCGAGGCCGGGTATCAAGTTGTCCCAGGCGTTGTTGACATAGACGGGTTTGCGTCCCATCTCCGCGGCGAGCGCGTCCACGATATCCACCTCAAAGCCGATGAGCTTTTTCGGGTCCTTTGGGTCGGGGAACATGTAGGGAAAGCCGCCCTCTGAGTCCCCGCCCCAGCGCAGCAACTTCTCCCCGCCTTCGGCAAAGGCCGCCGCGGCGTCACCGGCAAGAAGCGCCGCCGGCGAAAGCAGCGTCAGAATGAACGCTAGCAAGGCAATAAATTTTTTCATCAGCAAGTCACCCCCGCGTTGACGAATAAGCGGCGAACCAAAATCTTCGATTTTGTCTGAGCGCTTAGTCCCTTCATGTACAGGTCTGTTTGTGTATGAACGACGTAGGTTCTCATCAGCATGTTACCCCCGCGTTGACGAAATGGCGCAAAAAGGCGCGCGTACGGTCGTTCTTCGGATTCGCGAAGAGGACGTCCCCGTCCTCATATTCGACGATCTCGCCCTTATCCATAAAAATGATGTAGTCCGAGGCGTCCTTCGCGAACTTCATCTCGTGCGTGACGATGATCTGCGTCATCCCCTCGGCGTCGAGGTCCTTCATGACCTGCAGAACTTCGCCGACCAGCTCGGGGTCGAGCGCGGAGGTCGGTTCGTCGTAGAGCATGACGCGCGGGTTCATCGCGAGCGCCCGGGCGATCGCCGCGCGCTGGCTCTGACCGCCGGAGAGCGTCGAGGGATATTTCTGCGCGAAGCCCCTGAGGCCGACCTTCTCAAGCATCTTCATGCCGAGCTCGTGAGCCTCGTCCCTCTTCATGCCCTTGACGACCATCGGCGCGAGCATGATATTCTGGAGCAGGTTTTTATTCGGAAAAAGATTGTAACTCTGAAAGACCATCCCCACCTCGGTACGCAGCTCATGTACCTTCTGCAGCATCGTGTCGTTCGGCACTTCTCCAGGCCTGCGCGAGACGGTGACGCCGGCGACGGTGACGGAGCCGGAGTCCATCAGCTCCAGGCAGTTTATGCAGCGCAGAAAGGTCGACTTGCCGCAACCCGACGGGCCGATTATCGAGGCCAGGTCGCCCTCGCGTATGGTGAAGCTGATATTCCTGAGGACGTCTCCGTCCTCGAAACTTTTGCAGAGATTTTCTATCACGATCAACGGTTTATTTGTGGTGTTCATTTATATGCCCCCCTCTGGATTATTTGTGCCGGAACCAAAGGAGTACGTCATATGCGAAGGTACTCGCCATATAACATCAAAGCTGACAGACCGGCAGCTTTGGCCATAAAGCCGAAAGTAATACGGCGCGAAAGTAACGTGCGGAAGTTTTGGAGTTTCGCTCCATGTCTGATACACCAGACACCAGTGTTTTTTTTCAATTTACGTCTCACGTCCCTTCCGTGTAGCGACATATGATGCATAAATCAGGAACAGTTTAATAGTTTTCCCGCTTAATTGCAAGGAAAAGTTTGGACTATTACCGTAAATATTTGGCAAATATCAGCCAACGCCCCCACGCGCGCAGCGGCGCTGATATCCTTTCTGTAAAAACTTGAGTATAATAATGAAGAAAATAAAAAACGTCGCAAGGAGGCGCCGCCATGAAAGAGGTTGTCCTGAAAACAGAGCTGCACAGATTCAAAAACTGCCGGGAGTTCGCAGAAGCGTTCGCCCTCGGCGGCGGAGACTTCATCTTCACCATCCGTCCCATATATGAAAAATACTTCGCCCCGCTGGGGCTGCCGCTCAAACATCTCTTCATGGAAGATTACGGCGCAGGCGAGCCTACCGATGTGATGACCGACGAGATAATCGCGGCGGTGACGGCGCTCGGCTTTGAACGCCTCATCGCGGTGGGCGGCGGTTCTATCGTCGACATTGCGAAAGTCGCCGCCGCCTCCGGCGGCAGGACGACCGACGAACTCTATGCAGATCCCGAGGGAATCAGGCGCGAGGCGGGCTTGGTCATCGTGCCGACGACCTGCGGCACCGGCAGCGAGGTGACGAACATCTCGATCATCAACCGCACGCGCATCGGCACCAAAATGGGACTCGTCGCCGACGCCCTCTTCGCCGACCAAGCGGTGCTTATCCCTGAGCTGCTGCACGATCTGCCCTTCGAGGTGTTTGCCGCGAGCTCGATAGACGCGCTTGTCCACGCCGTAGAATCGGCGCTCTCGCCGAAGGCTACCGACTTCACTAAGCTGCTCTCCTACAAAGCCGCGGAGATAATACTCAAGAACTACCTGGAAATCGCGGCTAAGGGGCGCGCGGCGCGTCTTTCGCTGCTTGACTCCTTCCTCACCGCCGCGAACTACGCGGGCATCGCCTTCGGCACCGCCGGCTGTGCCGCCGTTCACGCCCTCTCCTACCCCCTCGGCGGGAAATACCACGTGCCGCACGGCGAAAGCAACTACGCGGTCTTCACCGGTGTCATGAAAAACTACATCGAAGTCAAAGAGGACGGCGAGATCGCGGTGATGATGAAATTTATCGCCGACCTCCTCGGCTGCCCGAAGGACGAAGCCTGGGAAGCGCTTGAAGGGCTGCTGAACAAAATCCTCATCAAAAAGCCGCTCAGCGCCTATGGCGTGAAGGAAGAGGAACTGGAAGAGTTCACCGACTCCGTGGTGCAGCGCCAGCAGCGCCTGATGGCGAACAACTTCGTCCCCCTCGACAGAGACCGCGTTCTGAAGATTTATATGGAGCTGTATTGAACTACCGCCTCCGACAGGAGACTATCCAACTATAAAGAGCCGCCCGGGAAACAGCGGCTCTCTATAGTTAGGTGGATATTTGCGCCTGCTGCGCGAAATATCTTATTGACTCTCAGTCTGACACATTCCGGTAGACTTTCCCTTGGTCTTGTAAAAATATAAAGAGGCGGCAAGCAATACGGCGATGGAGCAAACACTTGCCATGATGTCGTAATGTATGGCGGTAATCGCCGCGACGCCGACGACGGCGCGCTCCGCCATCCGCAGATTGCGGAAAAGCCATCCCTCAAGCGCGCCGGCGAGCATTATCACGCCGAGGAAGGCTGAGACGACGAGTATGGCAAGCTCCCAATAAACTATATTCTGCAATAGCAGCATGGGACTGTAGACGAAACAATAGGGGAGCATGAAGCTTGCGATCGCGATACGGGTCGCCGTGAATCCCGTTTTGGAGGGACTCGCCCCCGCGATGCCCGCGCCAGTGAAAGCGGCGAGGCAGACGGGCGGCGTTATATCCGCCATGATCCCGAAATAGAATACGAACAAGTGGGCCGAGAGCGGCAGGACTGACATGCCGACGAGCGCGGGAGCGATGATGGTGCTGCATACGATGTAATTCGCCGTGGTCGGCAGCCCCATGCCGAGGATTATGCAGGCGCACATCGCCATGACGAGAGTGAGCGGCAGATTGCCGCCCGCGATCTCAATGATGTTGTTTGAGATGGTGAGGCCGAGCGAAGTCAGCGACGACGTCCCGACGATGAAGCCGACGAGAGCGCAGGCCATCGCAACGCCGAGTGCTCCGCGCGCGCCCTCCTCCAAAGCCTTAAGGATAGCGGCAAAGCTCATGCGCGTCTTCTTTTTCAACGAACTCACGACGATGACGGAGATGACGCCGATGAATCCCGCCCGCAGAGGCGTGTACCTCATGAGGAGCGTCACGATGATGACGATGACGGGGATTATCAGGTGCCCGTCCGCTCTCATGACCTCTTTCAGCACGGGGAGCTGTTCCTTCGGCAACCCTTGAAGCCCCTTCTTCCTCGCTCTGATATGCACGTTGGTAAAAATCGCGGCATAATAGAGGAAGGCGGGAACGACGGCGGCTCCGGCGATTGTAAGATAGGGGATGCCGAGGAACTCGCTCATAATAAAGGCGCCGGCTCCCATGATGGGCGGCATCAGCTGTCCTCCCGTGGAGGCACAGGCCTCTACGGCGCCGGCGTAATGCGGCGCGTATCCGACCCGTTTCATCAGAGGGATCGTAAAGGCCCCAGTGGTCGCGACGTTTGCCACTGACGACCCGCTTATCGTGCCGAGAAGCCCCGAGGCGACGACGGCGACTTTCGCTGGCCCGCCGGGACGGCCGCCAGCCATCGCGAGCGCGAGCTCATTGAAGAAGCGCGCGCCGCCGCTCTGCGATAAGAAAGCCCCAAAGATGATGAAGACGATGACGAAGGTCGCCGATACGCCGAGCGCAAGGCCGAATATCCCCTCAGGGGTGAGGTACATGTGCTGGATTATTCTGCTCAGCGAATATCCTCTTATCTGAAATATTCCCGGAACATAATTGCCAAAATAACAATAGGCGAGGAAGATTATTGAAAGACAAGGCAGTACATTTCCCACCACGCGCCGACCGCCCTCCACAAGCAGGACGATCGCAGCGATTCCAAGGAATATTTCCACGTTGGTCGGGTCCGCGCCTCGCCGCGATATCTCATTGAAAAATATCACGATATAGCCGATGACGGCGAGCCCGGCGGCGGCCAGCAGCCAGTCATACCACGGAGTATTGTTCTTCGAGCTCTTTCTTGTCGCGGGGTAGAGTATGAATACCGCTGTAATCGCAAACGTCAGGTGTATCGCGCGCTGAATGGCGAGCGGCATTGTGACGAGCCCCGCCGTGGCGAGGTGGAATAGAGACATCGCCACCAGCCACATACTGATGAATTTGCCGGGCAGGCCTTTCAGAGTCCGGTATCGGCTCTCTGCGTCGTATTTTTCAATGAGGTTTGTGATCTCCTCATTACTGTCCGTCAGCTCTTCAAGCAGGTCGACCTTTTTATTTTCGCTGTCCTTCATCAAATTTCTCCTTTTAAGAATCCTTATCCATATTGTAAAGACGCGGAATACGCCCTCTGAACATATTGAAGGCCTCGCAGGCGCTTGTGCCGAGGTATCCGCCAAGCTCTTCCGTCATAATCTCTTCTTCCTCCTGCCTTCCGGCGAGAACTACTTCGTCGCCGACAGTTACCTCCGGTACATCCGTGACCCTCAGAAAAATCTGGTCGCAGCAGATGCTGCCCACGACCGGCACCCTGTGGCCGCGGACCAGTGCAAAACTTTTTCCCATATACATCCGGCTGTAGCCGTCGGCATAGCCTATCGGCGCCACCGCGATCAAGTCGTCGTCGCGGCAGACATAACGAAGCCCGTATCCAAACGACTCGCCGATGGCGGCCATACGTATGGAGGTAATTTCCGAACGTACCTTAAAAGAGCATTTGAGTTCGAAGGGCTTTTCTACCGTTTTAGGGCAGAAGCCGTACAATATCTTGCCGACGCGCACGGCGTCGAGATGCATCCGCGGGTAAAGCAGCGTGCCGGAGCTGTTGCATATATGCCTCATACCTGCATTTATGCCTCTCGCCTCAAGCACCTTCAGCACTCGTGAGAACCGGTCGAACTGCCGCTCGGTAAACCCGCTGCGCCCCTCGTCGGCGACGGCGAAGTGGCTCATGATGCCGGTCGCTTCGACGCCGGGAAGGGTGTAGAATTTGTTGGCCTTGGTGAGGAAGTGCTCCGGCGCAAAGCCGCTCCTGCCGAGCCCCGTTTCTATCTTGAAATGCACCCTTGCGCGCTTGCCCTGCTCGACGCCGCAGGCGTTCAGCCGATCTAGGAACTTTTCGTTGGCGCACACGGTTTCGATATCGTGCTTTACATAGAGCGGAGCGCAGCTTTCGATCGCGGGACCTATCACCAGCACCGCGCCGCTGAAACCGGAGGCACGCAGCTCGAAGGCTTCGTCGGGCGTAGCGACGGCAAAATAACAGCATCCGGCGTTTGCCAGCGCGCCAACCGTCGGCAGCAGCCCCATTCCATAGGCGTTGGCTTTCACGACGGCGATTACCTCTGCGCCGCAGACAAACCGTTTAATGTTTCTGTAATTCTCCTTGATCGTTTCCAAATCCACCTCTACCCACGTAGGGCGAAAGACAGGGGCCATTGCCTCATCTCCTTAAGGAATAATGTTCGGTAAATATGTGAAGGTTGCTTTATAAATTGGCCGCGCCCATACGCGCGCGGAGGAGAGGCTAAGGATAGAAATATGGAATATCCGTGCTCCTATCCCTAGCGTTGTAAGGGAGAGTCAGTTAATTGATTGCGCCGACCTCTTTATAATACCTGAGCGCGCCGGGATGCAGCGGAATCATGATGTTTTTCGCGCCTTCAGGCGTCATGTTCTGCATGTTGGCGGAGATCGCCACGAGATCTTTTTTATTTTCAAAGGCCGTCTTGGTCATCTGATAAACCATTTCCTCGGGTATCTCTGCGGTGATTGTTATGATATTCGGTCCGGCATAAGTTTTAACCGGTTTGGGCTGTCCCTTGTAAGTATTGGCGGGAATCGTGAACTTGAACCAATACGGCGACTGCTTGATTACCTTATCAATGACGTCGTCGGGAATGTCGATAAATTCAACGAGACCGAGCGTGGAGGGCTCCACGACACCGCCCATCCCCAACGCGCCGAGCATGACCGCCGCGTCGATATGCTTATCCGCGAAGGCGCTTCCCGTGTCTCCGACGCCGAGGTTCTCGCCTTTGATATCCTTATCTGGGTCAAGCCCCGCGGCCGTAAGCAGTTCGCGCGCGCTCAGCTCTGTACCGCTGGCCACCGCGCCGATGGAGACGCGCTTGCCCTTGAAATCCTTCAGCGATTTGATGCCGCTGCCCTTCGCCACCATTATCTGCACCGGTTCGGGATAAAGCGGAAGCACGCCGCGCAGATATTTGTGCTCCTGTCCCTTATATTTGAGCAAGCCGTTGTAGGCGTTGTAATAATTATTGTCCATCGTCGCAGCCTGGATTTCCTTTTTCTCCATCAGCTGGATGTTATGGACGGTGCCGCCCGTCGACTGCGCGTCGGCTTTGAGGTCGGGGACATACTTGGTCCATATCTTGGCTAGTCCCGCGCCGACTGGATAGTATGTCCCTCCGGTACTGCCGGTGCCGATAGTGATAAAGGTGGTTGCCGCCATTGCCGACGGCGAGATGATAAAGGTGAGGATCAAAACCGCAAAGATAACTTTTTTCATGATACAAACGCCTCCCATTAAAATGAAATTTTTCGGTGCCTGAGCCAATTTGTTTCAAGGAAATTTTTTACGTTGCGTGCTTCCTGCGTTAAAATGCCTTTGTGCGTCACGAACACGCTACACCTGCCATTCGCTTTCGCCCGTCCCAAAAAATACAGCTATCTTCTCAAACTCGTTTTTTGTTGGAACCGCACATCCCCTTTCTATACGCGAATACCTGGCACACGAAATCCTGAGAATCTTGCTCATTTGTCTCTGAGTTAGGTTGTCTTTCAGACGCAGATACCGCAGTTCTTTTTTGTTCACCGGTACGTACCACCTTTGTGAGAATGATACAAATCTCATAATGCGAATAAATATAATCTCAAATTCAAGAACTGTCAATCAAATAATTCTCACTTCGTGATATTGAGATATGAAGAATATACATAAGACACGGAGAAAAATAATGATCGGAAAAGAGATTTACGCAAGAAGGAAAAGAATAGGGCTGACTCAAAGGGAGCTTGCTCGATTGATAAATGTAAAGCCGAATACAATGAGCCAATATGAAAACGGCATGAGAAAAGTTCCCCTTGACGTCTTGGGCGGTGTGGCGAGAGTGCTGAAATGTACGGTTATGGATCTGGCCT
>CAKSWL010000052.1 GCA_934511335.1 uncultured Cloacibacillus sp.
CCTTCACTTTAAGCTCGGGATACATGTTGAAGGCCGGGTCTGAGATAAAAAATACACGGTCGTAGCCCTTGATCTGATGGATGTAGACGTGCGAAAGCGTCTTGCCGCTGCGGAGGCCCTTCTCCTTGTTGAGGACGCCGCGCAGGAAATTGGCGGTGGCGACCATGCCCTTCATCACTATCTGGGCCTGTCCGCCGGAGACGAGTTCGACGGCCTTGAGCGCCGCGGCGGCTTCGCCGCCCTTTTCGTCCACCACTTCGTAGTTGGCGAGGTCGATGCCGAGTTTGTCGGCGACTTCTTTGATCTTATCCTCGTTGCCGACGAGAATCGCGTTCGCGATTCCGGCTTTGCGCGCGTTTTCAACGGCTTCCATGACCTCCGCGTCTTCGGCGCAGGCGACGCTGATCTTCTTGGGTCCAACCTCTTTGGCATAGGCAAGAAGCTGATCGAGATTACGAATCTGTTCCATATGTAAAAACCTCCCTGAATTTGCGGCCCGCTGCAAGCGGCCAATACTTACGAGAATATGTGATTCATTATACACTCAAATTTTTTATTTGCAGATTATATTAATGCAATTTGCTTTATGACTTTACGCCGAGCGAGATTATCTTCGTAAAGGCCTTCTCTGGAGCCAGGTCGAGATATTCTACCATCTCCTCCGGAAAAAAGAAGACCAGCCCCGTCGTCGGGTTAGGCGACGTGGGGACGAAGATCGTCAGCTGCGCCGTGCCGTCCGCAAGCACATCGCGCCGTGAGACGAAACCGATGATATAGCCGCCCGCGACCGGCACCTTCGCCGTTCCGAGATAGCTGTTCTCGCCGTCGCGCGCCGTGAAGGTCTGGAGGATGTCGCGAAAGGTCGTGTACCAGCCGCCGATGACAGGGATCTTTGTGATCACGAACTGCTCCAGCAGGCTCAGGATCGACTTCTCCCGACGACGCAGCTTTCTGCCTGTATATATCAGAAGGAGGGCGATGAATATGCTGATCGCCGCCGTCGTCCGGCGCGACTGAGTGACGCCGAAGATCGCCGAGCCGATCGACTCAAAGAAGTAGATCAGATAATAAAAGAGGAAGATAAGGAGCGCCAGCGGCAGCAACGCCACGCAGCCGAGAAAAAAGTCGCGCCCCAGCCTCCCCAGAAAACCGCCTCTGCCCCTTTCGGTCACATCGCCCTTTTTATCAGAATCCATACAACTACCACTCCCAGACTTGTCAATCGCACCCTTCCTGCGCTATTCTATCAGCAGAAGAAGACAGGGGGTATCGGCGTGAAGACTCAAAAAAACTTGATCTACCACATAACACGTTTTCTCGTGTCCATATATTTTACACTTTACCACAGGTTGTCGGTATACGGGAAGGAAAAAATCCCGCAGGACCGCACCGTCATCGTCGCACCGAACCATGCGAGCTACCTTGACCCGCCCGTGGTGGGCTACGCCTTCTTTCCCGCCTATCTCAAATTCGTCGCTTGGGAAAAATTATTTTCCTTCCCGCTCTTCGGCGCCTACCTGCGCACGATGGGCTCCGTCCCCGTCTCGCCCGAGAACAAAAACAGCTCCGCCGCGCTGCTGCGCCTTGTGATGGGCTTTCTTAAGGATGGCTACAACGTTTTCATCTGCCCGGAGGGGCACCGGACGGAAGACGGGCGCTTACAGCCGCTCGAGGGCGGCGTCGCCATCATGTCGCTCAAGACCGGCGCTCCCATCATCCCCACATACGTGGCGGGCTCCTACCGCGCGCTTGCGCCGCATATGAAATTCCCGCGCCCCCGCAAGCTGACGGTGACCTTCGGCGACCCCATCGATCCCGCGACGCTGCCGGAGGGGCTGACGGAAAAAGAAAAACGCCGCCGCATCCTCGACGAAATCGAAGCCTTTTACCAGGCGGAGGACGCGAAAGACAAGAAAAAATACCCGCTGGATTGACGTCTATTTGACATCAAAACGTTTTTAATAAAGATCTGCCTCAATAAAATTCCGCTTCCGGGGATACGCTCCGCGGGTGGGGAGAAGACGACGGAAGCTGCTGTCAGGAGTCTTTTCCTACGGGAATAGGCTCCTTTAATTTCTATTATGGAGATGGTCGTATGACGGAGGAAGCGAAAAAAGAAGATAACAGGATAGGGGTAGCGGCGGTGATCGTCGAGGACCCGGAGAGCGCGCGCGAAGTGAACGAGGTGCTGCATGACTTCAGCGGCCTGATCGTCGGACGGCTTGGGATCCCCTACAGAGAACGCGGCGTCAGCGTCATCTCCCTCGTGTTCGACGGCGTGCCGGACCAGATCAGCGCGCTGACGGGAAAGCTCGGCAAGATAAAATCAGTGACGGTCAAAGCCGCCATGTCCAAAAAATAACCTAGCCAAAGGAGCGTCGATAATAACGATGAAAAAGATCATCATGGCGTCACTTGCAGCGGCACTCTCCGCCACGGCGGCCGGCGCGGCGGCTCGCCCGGCAGGGCTCGCCGCCGCCCACGTAAAGCCCCCCCTCAGCGTCCCCTCGAACGCCGCGAATTACAACAAGACCTTCGAGGCGGCGTATTCCCGGTACGGCTTCGCCCCGCGGACAGGCAAGGCCGACCTCGGAAAACTCGTGCGCAGACGGCGACCCACGCTCGGCAACGGCCCGCAGCGCAAAAAGACCGACGATATAAGAAGGCTGGTGAAATAGCGATGGCGCTGACGGATACACCGCGCGCCAACCGCCTCCACATCGCCTTTTACGGACGGCGCAACGCGGGAAAATCAAGCCTGATAAATATGGTGACGGCACAGCAGACGGCGCTCGTCTCCGCATACGCGGGGACGACCACCGACCCCGTCATCAAAAGCATGGAGCTCCTGCCGCTGGGGCCGATCGCCGTCATCGATACGGCGGGGCTGGACGACAGCGGCGAACTCGGGGAGCTGCGCATCGAGCGCTCCAAAGAGATGATGGACCGCACCGACCTCGCGCTCCTCGTCGTCGCCGCGGATCAGGCGGCGGACCTCTCGTTTGAGAGGGAATGGCTCGCGGAACTTCGCGGCCGCAGGATAACCGTGGTCGGCGTATTGAACCAGATAGACAAGATCGCAGAGGGCGGCGCGGAAAAATGCCGCGCCGCGCTTGAGGGCGAACTGGGCATCCCCTTCACGGCGGTTTCGGCGCTCGATAAAAAATACCGCGCCGCGCTCCTTGCGTCGATAGTAAAAAACGCCCCTACCGACTTTGAAGCGCCGACGCTGACGGGCGATCTCTTCACTCCAGGAGACACGGTCGTCCTCGTTGCGCCGCAGGACATCCAGGCCCCCAAGGGACGGCTCATCCTGCCTCAGGTACAGGTGATACGCGACATCCTCGACCACGGCGGCCTGGCCCTCGCCTGCACCGCCGACAACCTCCCGCGAATGCTCGCCTCGCTTAAAGAACCGCCCGCGCTCGTCGTCGCCGACTCGCAGGTCTTCGCGCGCGTCAACGCGCTGCTGCCGCGCAAGGTGCCACTCACCTCGTTTTCGATAATCATGGCCCGCAGCAAAGGCGAGCTTTCGGCCTTTATCGAAGGGGCGAAGGCCATCGAAAAACTGCAGCCGACCGACAAGGTGCTCATCGCCGAAGCCTGCACCCACGCGCCGCTCAACGAAGACATCGGCCGCGAAAAACTGCCGCGCTGGCTCCGTGAAAAGACAGGGGAAGGCTTGACGGTCGACGTCGCCGCCGGCCTCGACTTCCCGAAAAACCTCAAAGAATACGCGCTCATCCTCCACTGCGGCGGCTGCATGTTCACACGCAAACAGCTGATGAGCCGCATCATCGAAGCCCAGGCCGCCGGCGTGCCGATCACGAACTACGGCGTCGCCATAGCGCAGCTGAACGGCATCTTGGGGCGCGTAACAGAGATGTTCGGAAAAAAATAACCGCCGCGCGCAAGACTACAGCGCAACACTGCTGCGGACATCGCCCCCGCTCTCTAAAAAAGCTTAAGGCGTTTGTCAGGCGCGGAAGGATGGAAGCAGCCGCCTGTCTTATTTTTGTGTTATAATGTCTCTTTAACGTGATAGCATATTGACAACGGAGTGATGAACGCAATGAGATACTATAAGGAGGCGGCTGCCAAAGAGCCATCGCAGGACCCGCGCGTATTCGCGGCGGTAAGAGAGATCGTCGAACGCGTGAGCCGACACGGGGACGTAGCCGTCGCCGACTATAACGTAAAATACGGCGGCGCGCCCGCGACCTCCTTCCGTGTGCCGGAGGCCGAGCTGGAACGCGCCTATAACGAGGTATCGCCGGAGCTGCGCGGCGCAATCGAACACGCCGCGGCGAACATCAGGAAGTTCGCGGAGCTGCAAAAAGATTCCCTCTGGCCGCTCGGCGAGGTCGAGATCGAAACGGGAGTATTCCTCGGACACTCGGTGATCCCTGTCGATTCCTGCTGCTGCTACGTCCCCGGCGGCAACCACCCGTTATTTTCGACAGCGCTGATGCTCGTCATACCAGCCAAGGCCGCGGGCGTGCCGCGCGTCTGCGCCGCCGTGCCGCCGATGCGCGGCGGTGCGCTGCCGCACCCCGCGACGCTTGCCGCCCTCAAAGCGGCGGGCGCGGACGAAGTCTACGCCGTGGGCGGCGCGCAGGCCATCGCCGCCTTCGCCTACGGCACTGAGACGATCGCTCCCGTAGCGATGATCGTCGGCCCCGGCAACAAGTATGTAACAGAGGCCAAACGGCAGGTCTGCGGCAAAGTGGGCATAGACTTCATCGCCGGCCCGAGCGAAGTGCTCGTCATCGCCGACGAAAACGCCTCGCCCGCGGTCGTCGCGGCCGACATCCTCGCGCAGTCAGAGCACGACTGCGACGCGGCGGGGATACTCGTCACCACCTCGGAGCGGCTCGCGCGCGAGACAGAGGCCGCGGTGACACGCCAGCTCACGGCGCTCGACACAGCGGAGATCGCCGCGAAGTCCTGGGCTGACAACGGCAGGATCATCATCGCCGATTCGCTCGCGGAGGCCGCGGAGATCGCCAACAAAATAGCCCCCGAGCACCTTGAGATCAACGTGGCAAATCCTTACGAACTGATGGGGCTGCTGCGCAATTACGGCTCGCTCTTCATCGGCGAGGGCTCGGCGGAGGTCTTCGGAGACTACGTGGCGGGCACCAACCACACGCTGCCGACGATGGGCGCGGCGCGCTACACAGGCGGCCTCTCCGTGATGAACTTCCTCAAGGTCTGCACCTTCCAGCACATCACCCCGCAGGGCGCAGCCAAACTGGCCCCCGACGCCGAAACGATGGCCGCCGCCGAAGGCCTCACGGCCCACGCAAGAGCAGCGGCGGCGCGGGGCAAAAAATAGGCGGCTTTGCCGCGCGCAATCATCGCCGTACATGAGTAGCAAATGCGGACGGGAGCATCTTCACCGTCCGCATTTACCGTTAGCCAGCCTATCCTCGCGGCACTGTCACGCATCCACGGCTCAAAACCGCCTTGCCGCTGTAACCGGCCGGAAGGCCCAGCCCTGGGGAATAACGAGCGAAAAGAAGCCGAAGGCCGGAGAACCGCCGCCGGGCAACTGGAGAAAAGCCGAGGCGAAGGCCCGCGCCCCGTTGAAAGAGGATCACCCTAAGGCCGCCAGGCATAGAACAAAGCGGCGGGGAGGCAAAGATAGACGCTTCATCCGCGCGGCCTCAGGCGGCCGCTATTCGGCGCCGTTGTTTTTCAGATATTCCTTCGCCGTCTTGAGGCAGCGGCGGGCATGTTCCATGTAACCATATTTTTCAACGCGCGCTAAATGCGGCAGCTCAATGGAAAGCACCGTGTCGGGGCGCAGCGCCTTCACTATATCGGCGATGTTGATCGCGCCCTCGCCTACATAATAACGGGCGTCGCGTCCCGTATAGATGAGCGCCTCTTTATCGTCGCGCGCGGGGATCTCCGCCGGGCCGTCGCAGATATGGGCCATGTCGAAGAGTTCCTTCGGGCAGGCGGCGAGTTCTTCGGCAAAGACCTTCGAGCGCCAGGTATGGAGCGTGTCCACCATCAGGCGCGCGTTCGGACGCTTCACCGTATTGAGAAGCGCGAGCGCGCCGGCGAGATCCCAGACGCTGGCCCAGGTGACGAATTCAAGATTCACCGTCAGGCCGTACTGCGCCGCGAGATCGCAGAGCGCGGCGAAGGCCTCCGTATAATATTCCTTGTTGTCGGTCCAGACGCTGCTGATGACGCCCTTCGCGCCGAGCGAGGCGCCCGATTCAAAGGCCGGCTCGTAGCTCTTCACATCGACGCCGTCGACGACGCGCGCCAGCTCGATATCGTGAATCGCGGTCCCCGTCTCCTCAAGCGCCTCTTTGAGCGCCTTGTAACGTTCGCCTCCTATGGGAATGCTGAAATCACGCTCGCCCTTGACTCCCATATTTATATTGCGGATGCTGATATAGTCATATCCGATCAGCGCCGCGTTATAGGCCATCTCCACGGGGGACCAGCCGAGTACGGTAAGGTGCGCGAGAGAATACTTATGTGCCATCGTTTTTCCTCCTATAATATTTTAATTTCATATAACGGAAAATATTACCATTTATTAGAGACTACTACACAATAATAATTCTCAGGCATTTTGTCAAGTCATTTTATTATTTTGGATAGAGATATTATTTTTCATTATACAGAATTATATTTTACTTGACAGAATAACAATAACAAAGTAGAGTTATAACATCAAAATGGAATCAGCGTCAGCGTAATAAATATTTCGATTCAGAGAGACGGGAGTGCGAAAAAATGTCAATGAACTGGCCGAAAAAGATAATATTCTGCGAGGTCGGGCCGCGCGACGGCCTGCAAAACGAAGAGACGATGCTCTCCATAGAGCAGAAGACGGCGCTAATCGAGGGCGCGGCGGATGCGGGCGTGCCGATCATCGAGGTCGGTTCCTTCGTACACCCGAAGGCGGTGCCGCAGATGGCGGACACCGACGAGGTGGCAAAAAGAATCCGCCGTCTGCCGGGCGTCGAATACCGCTGCCTCGTCGCGAATAAAAAGGGTGTGGAGCGCGCGCTCGCCGCGGGCATCACCAAGGTGAAGCTCACCCTCTCGGCAAGCGAATCGCACGCGCGGGCCAACCTAAAAAAATCAGTGGCCGAGCTCCTCGACGGCTTCAAAGAATGCGCCGCCTTCGCGCACGAAAACGGCGCGGCGGTATCGGGCGCGATCTCCACCGCCTTCGGCTGCCCCTTCGAGGGAAAGATTCCCGCGTCCAGGCTCGCGGAGATAACGGAAAAATTCCTGGAGCTCGGCATCACGGAGCTTTCGATGTCCGACACCACCGGCATGGCCAACCCGCGCCAAGTTTACGAAACGGCGTCGTTTATGCGCGAAAAGTTCCCTGCGGTGCGTTGGTTCCTCCACTTCCACAATACGCGCGGCATGGCGCTCGCGAACATGGTGGCGGGGCTGAACGCGGGCATCGTCCGTTACGACGCCTCGCTCGCGGGACTCGGCGGCTGCCCCTTTGCCCCCGGCGCCTCCGGCAACGTCGCCTCCGAGGACATGCTGCACATGCTCGGCGAGATGGGGATCGAAACAGGCGTCGACCTTGACCGGATGATCGCGCTCGCCAGGCGGCTTCAGCAGTGGGTCGGCCACTGTACCGACAGCGCGGTGCTGCGCGCCGGCAAGAACTCCGATCTCATCAGTCTCTCGGAGGCAAAGAGACAGTAACCTCCCCAACACGAAAAATCCCTCCCCGAAGATAGATAGCGCCTCTTACTTCTGAAAGGCCGTCCGGTTTTTCCGCACGGCCTTTTATTTTGCCCGGCCTTTTGCAAAAACAGCCGCCGATGGGTTATGATAATAAATAAATTCAGGACGGATAAGGAACGGGAGGAACTACGATGGCGGAAAATTTTTCATTTAAATATCAGCTGAGCACGATGGCTAAGGAGAGGCTGGATCCTTCAGAAATCGGCGTCATGATCAAGCTGAGCATCGAGCACCAGGCGATCTCCCTCACGGCGGGCGAGCCCTCGGCGGACATTTACCCTATAGAGGAGCTCAAAAAGGCCTTTGCGACGATCTTTGAAGATCCCTCTCTGCTCGCCTACGCGAAGGAGGACTTCGGCCTCGTGGAACTGCGCGAGTGGATAACGCGGCGCATGAGGGCCGACGGCATGATCCCCGACTGGGTGACGCGCAAAAACATCCTGCTCACCAACGGCGCGGGAGAGGCTATAGAACTGGTCGCGGAGACGCTGATCGACCCCGGCTGCACGGTGCTCGTCGAGGCCCCGACCTTCACGGAGACGCTGCTCACCTTCCGTAAACAGGGGGCAAACTGCGTCGGCGTGCCCTCCGACGACGACGGCATCATCCCCGAAGAATTTGAAAAACTGCTCAAGTCGCGCAGCGTGCGCTTCCTCTATACGATACCAAACTTCCAGAACCCCAGCGGCCGCACCTCGCCGCTCGCGCGCCGCAAAGAAATCTTGGCTATCGCCGCAAAGTATGACATTCCGATTTTTGAAGACGACCCCTATCACTATCTGAGCTACGACGGCGAGGCCCCCGCGACCTACCTGAGCCTCGCGGGCGACGACCGGCGCGTGCTGCACAGCAACAGCTTCTCAAAGCTCGTGGCGCCCGGGATGCGCTGCGGCTGGCTCGTCGTGCCCGATGCGATCATTCCGCACCTCAACGCCTTCCGCATCAGCGCCGGCCTCACGCGCCCCGCGATACTCCAGCTGGGCCTTTACAACTACCTGAGCGCGGCGGACTTCGGCTATCGCGTCAAATTCCTGCGCGACACCTACCGCGTGCGCCGCGACGGCATGGTGGCGGCGATCGAAAAGCACCTCAAGCCGCTGGGCGTCAAGACGAACTATCCCAAAGGCGGCTTTTTCCTCTGGGGCGAAGCGCCGGGCGTCGGCGACATGACGGCCTTCGCGCGCTTCGCGGTGGAAAAGAAAAAGGTCGGCATCATCCCCGGCAGCGCCTTCTACACGATAGACGAAGCAAAGAACGGCCGCGGCGCCTTCCGCATCTCCTTCGCGAAGGTCGCTCCGCAAACAGCGGAAGAGGGCGTAAAGCGACTTGCCGAGGCGTTTAAGGAGTACAGATAATTATAGATACAGGCGATATTTAAATGGCATATGATAGGGGTACGGCAAATAAGTACCCCTTTTTTCGCCATAATGCTTGAATTAAAGGTGAAAGACCGGTCATACCGCATATAATTGATTGTTTATCAACATTTGATTGTGGCTATTGTTATGAAAGTGTATAATATCACAATGTTAGGCGATATCAACTTATTAGGAGCCAACGACTAATGCCAATAAAAACTACCGCTCAGGATGCCGCTTTAGAGCAGATAATCGAGCTTATACAACGTAAAGAGATTTTTCCCGGGGCCAGGCTGTTTGAGACCGACCTTGAGAAATCGCTGGACATGAGCAGGACTCCCATACGGGGCGCTTTGGACCAGTTGGTCGTTGACGGGATTCTTGAGAAAAAACAAAGCCAAAGAGGATATTTTTTTCCGAAACTTACGCTTTCCGATCTGTACGAGGCATGTATATTCAGAGAACGCATCGAAGTCACCTCGGTGAACCTTGCCTGTCTCAACTGGAACCACCAGGCGAGCAAAAAGATATACGAAGCAATCAGGACAGAAAACGAAAAAAACAAAACCCAGATTTGCGACACCTATAAAGATTTCAGCGACGGTTTTCATGTAACGCTGGCCGCCTTGTCCGGCAACGAATACCTCGTCAGGGCGCTCAAGCAAGTCTACCTGCGCATTTGCATCTACGAGTTATTCTATGGCATCAGCATCTACCGCGTGGACAGGGACTTAGATCAGCACAAAGATTCAGACTATCAAATGATCCAGCAGCACGAGGACATCATTGCAAGTGTCGCCAAACGCGATTTAGCTGCGGCGGCAAAAAAAATGGTGAGCCACCTTCGGCACGCTCCGGTGGTAAGCGGGCATGTCATGTCTTTTCCCAAATGGAAGGAATATGAAAAAACATTTCCTCTTTAAGAGATAGTATATTTTTTATCAATATAAACGCGGGAGACCTTGCTATTATTTTTTAAAGGTCCCCGCTTTTGCTGTGATCCTCTTAAATCATGCGCCTATATCGCCATTGTCAGCTATTTATATAAACCAAAATATCTAATACATAAAAAATTACATTTTTATTTTATAATCACAAAAAAGCTATTGACATAATCCCAGAGACCATTATAATTGAACTCAATAAACGTATACGTTTTTGTACTCGATTAAAAGTTGCTTATCATATATTGCTTCACCATTTTAATATATAGGAAGTGGTGCTATGGATATCGCTGTATTCGGAGCAGGCAACGGAGCTCATGCGCTTGCCGGAGACCTTGCCCTGCGGGGCCATAATATCCGGCTGTGGGAAAATCCATCTTTTAGTGACAACATAAAACATTTAGAGCGCAGCGGCGGCAGGCTGACGCTTACCGGCGTGCTCTCCGGCGAGGCAAAGCTCTCGCTTGCGACGACGGACGCCGCCGCGGCGCTTGACGGCGCGGAGACGGTCTTTGTGCTGATGCCCTCTTACGGACAGGAAGCGGCCTTTGAACACATGGCGCCGCACCTCAAAGAGGGACAGACCGTGCTTATCATGCCGGGAAATTTTGGAGCGCTTTCACTCTATTTAAGAATGAGGGCGCGCGGACAGGAGCGCAATATCCTCATTGGCGAAAGCGATACGATCCCATACGCAGCCCGCCTGAACGCGGATAAGAGCTGCAATATCTTCGGAGTGAAGGGCAGCGTCTGGGCGTCGGCCGTTCCTTCCAGCGCGACGGACAGGCTTTTAGAGAAACTTGAGGGGATATTGCCGGTCAAACTCCTTCCCCTTCCCAGCGCGCTCGCGGTCGCGCTCGCCAACACCAATATGATCATCCACTGCCCGACGATGATCATGAACGCCGGGCGTATCGAGACGGGAGAACGTTTCCGCTTTTATAACGACGGCATGAGCAAATCAGTATGCCGGGTCATGGAGAAAATGGACGAAGAGCGTCTGGCCGTGGGGAAAGCGTGGGGGTACAGTCTTATAAGCGAGTTTGAAGACGCTATGGCCAATTATGGGCTTACAGCCGCCCGGTACAAAGATCTCCACGAGGTTTTCAGTACTCACCCTATCT
>CAKSWL010000053.1 GCA_934511335.1 uncultured Cloacibacillus sp.
AGGCGAGAATCAGCGGGAAAGTCGCCCACTCGGCGGAAACCAGCTTCGGGTCGATCGCCGCCAGCTTGGTGGTAACGCTCGTCCAGCCGCCGACGTCATAGATCATATATAGACAGAGAGTCACCGAACCAACGAGAATAACGATCCCCTGTACAAAGTCGGTCCAGCAGACGGCGAGGAATCCTCCGATAAGGCAATAGAAGCCGACGACCGCCGCCGTTATCAGGATCGCCTGGAGGTTCGTCAGGCCGAAGAGCGGCATCATCGATTTGGATGCCGCCATATACTGCGTCGCCACAGAGACAGACATAAACATCACGACGGCGAGCGAGGCGACGATGCGGATCATGTTGCCGCGCGCGCGGACGCGGCGCACAAAATATTCGGGGTAGGTGATGGCGCCCAAGATGCCGGAGTAGTTGCGCATACGTTTTCCGATCATCAAAAAGGCGATCAACATAAAGAAAAGGTTGCTCGCGTGCATGAACCACGACGAAGGGCCAATGGCGTAGCAGAGGCCGGCCATTCCCGTGAATATCCAGCCGCTGGAACCGGAGAACATCAGGCTGATGCCCGCGACCCAGGGATTAAGGCTCCTGTCGCCGAGATGAAAGCCCTCCATCGTCTTCGTAAAACGGAAGGTATAGATCCCGATAGCGATCAGGGCGATAAGATAAAGAACAAAAGGGACTACTAAAGGCAGCTTGTCCGACATATAAAAATCCTCCTTCAAAAATTAAATCAACGATAATACGATGCAGCCATGATGCGGTTACATAAACGCCACCTCCGTTTTCCACAGCAAAAGGGCAAAGCCCCAATTTTTCTGTTGGAGCTTTGCCCTTGCAAATGAGAGAGGGATACTCTCCCTAAAAGACAATTCAGCAGATTTAATACGGTTTTATCAAACTTGCCCGTTCATGTTACCCTATTGTTTTGAATAATTCAAGTAGCTTTTTTCCGCTTCAATGATCGCGGCTATGATCGTTCGCTTGCCCTTGCAGAAATATCTCGCCTCGAACTCCCTGACTCCTTCGCTGATGCCGCCTTCCCGGATGTTTTTCCCGACAAAGACGGAACGGAGAAAGCGAGAGCTCAGCTCTGTCAAGAAGGTAGAAGAGACGTCGATTATCTCCCCGCTTTCAGGATCGACCTCAAAACCGATCCCGAAGTATTTGAATATCTCATGGCCCGGCGTCCCCTGCGGAAACTGCGAGTATCCCCCAAATAATAACGTCTTTTTCTCCATGTCCGCCCTTCTTCCCTTTTATCAAAGCAGCGAAGTGTAGATTCGCGTACCGTATGCAAGAATTTTATACCTTTTACGCCTTCAGGCAAACAAATATATCGATAATAAAGAGTATTTTTCTACTGACCTTTAATGATATAATGAGCGGCAATGCCGATATGGTACGCGGCCATGAAAAAGATCGGGAAGAAGGAAAAACAATGTTTGAAGGACGGCGGCGCGTTTATCCGGCGCTGCCTCAGCCAATTCGGCGGGAGGCGCCTTGCGCGCTTTTTTCCATCCTGCTGGATATCCGTATATAATAATAGCGCCCGTGCGCCGCATACAGGACTACTCTCGCGCACAAAAAGGAGGTTTGATTGGCGTTGATCGAAAAACTCTGCATCATCGGGAACGCGCGGACGCAGCAGAAAAACCCTATCACCGCGCGCTTTTCACATTTTTTTATCGTATTCATCGTCAAAGCGGACAGCGGCAGGATCGTCGATCTTGACGTAACGGTGATGCTGCCGGCGACCAGCAATTTCATCAAAGAACTCTTTATCGGACGTTCGCTCGCGGAGGTAGACAAAGATCTCCTGGAGCTCATCCGCGGCTCGTATCTCGCCTCCTCGCAGAAGGCTATCCAAATGGCCTATCTGGAGGCGGTGAAGAAATACCGCACCTGGCTCAGCACGCATAGGCCCGTTGGCTCCGAAGCGGCGAAAAATACGGTTGACGGAGGGGGAAAATAATATATAATCATGCACACGGAGGGCCGCTCGACGGCTCTTCATAAATAAAATCGCATAACGACTGCCTTGTCAGTTGACCTGCGCGCCCTGTGCAGGGGTATAATCTGCGAGACCCAGCCAAATTAACGCCGGCAGGCGTTTAGTTTGTGCTGGGTCTCTTTTTGTAGGTTATAGAACCTCTGCAAAAGCGCGCGGCCGCCGGCCAAGGCGGTGCGAAAGGAAGTTATGAAAAAATGAAACCAAACGCCAGATTCAAAATGCCGCACACCTACGTCCTGCTCTTTTACATCGTCGCGGCGGCCTGCCTGCTGACTTGGGTCATTCCGGCGGGGCAGTTCCAGTATCAGTCTGTCGACGTAAGCGGCACGGTGAGGAACATCGTCGTCCCCGGCTCCTTCCGCTATCTCACTGATTCGCGCCCCGTCGGCCTCCTCGGCTTTTTCAGCTCCTTCCAGCGCGGCATCATCGAAGTGGCGGACCTCGTGGCGCTCATCTTCATCGTCAACGCCGCCTTTGCCGTCGTCATCAAGACCGGTTCCTTTGAGAAGATGCTGGGAACGCTGCTGCGAAAGCTCGAGGGGCGCGAAAACATCGTCGTCGTCATCTTCTACCTCTTCTTCGCGCTTGGCGCGAGCCTCTTCGGCATGTGGAACGACTTCAACGGCATGATACCGATCATGGTGGGCGTGGGCGTGGCGATGGGATATGACGCGATGTTCGGCTTCGCGGTCATCATGCTCGGTATCGGGGTCGGCTTCGCCTCTGCGCTGACAAATCCCTACACCATCGTCATAGCGCAGTCGATCGCCGGCATCCCCCTCTATTCAGGCTTCGGCATGCGCGCCGCGATCTTCGTCGTCTTTTCGGCGCTCGCCCTGTGGTGGATATTCCGCTACGGCAAACAAATAAAGAACGACCCCGCCCGCTCGCTCGTTCCACGCGGAGAGGCGCTATTCTCTTATGACAGCGAGGAGCTCAAAGGGCTGCAGATGGGCGCGCGCGAGTTCGCCGCGCTCGCGGTGATCTTCGCGAGCCTCGCCGTCATCTTCTACGGCTGCCTATACCAAGGCTGGGGCAACACCCAGCTGACGGCGATATTCCTGCTGATGGGGATCGCCGTCGCCCTCATCTTCGGCTGGAGCGCCGACAAGATCGCGGAGGAGCTGCTGGCCGGAGCCCGCGCCATCGTCTTCGGCGCGCTGATCGTCGGCGTGGCGCGCGCGATCCTCGTCGTTATGCGCGAGGGGCATATCATCGACACGATTATCAACTTTATGGCGACGCTGATAGAGGGCACGCCGCCCATCATCGCCGCCGAGGGGATGCTCTTCATACAGACCCTGATAAACTTCGCCATCCCCTCCGGCAGCGGCCAGGCGGCGACGATCATCCCGATAATGGCGCCGCTCGGCGACGTAGCAGGGCTCTCGCGCGAGGTGACGGTGCTCGCCTTCCAGTTTGGAGACGGATTCTCGAACCTGCTCTGGCCGACCTGCAACATCGCCACCGGCTGCGGCATCGCGGGCATCTCGCTCGCAAAGTGGTGGAAGTTTTTTCTCAAGCTCTTCGGCATCATGTGGCTCGCGATGATGCTCTTCGTTGCCGTAGCGGTGCTGATTAAATTTTAAAAGAGCGGGAGCTCATGGATACCAGAGAAAAAATTGCGAAAATACTGCCGGAGATCACAGCCTTTAGGCGCGCGCTGCATGAATATCCCGACCTCTCGGGAGAGGAAGGGCCGACTTGCGCGCGCATCACAGAGGCTCTGCGGCGGCACGGCATCGAACACCGGCTGCTGCTTGACGGCACGGCGGTCGCGGCGGCGGTCGGCTCCGAAGGCGGCAGGGCGGTCGCGCTGCGCGCCGACATCGACGCGCTGCCGCTGACGGAGGAGACGGGGCTGCCCTTCGCCTCCCGAAGGCCTGGCGTGATGCACGCCTGCGGGCACGACATCCACACCGCCATAGCGCTCGGCGCGGCGCTCCTGCTCAAGGAACAGGAACCGAAGCTGCCGGGGATGGTAAAGATCTTCTTCCAGCCCGCCGAGGAGGGGACGGGCGGGGCGGAGCGCATGATCGCAGCGGGCTGCCTCGACTCGCCCCGCGTCAGCCACGTGCTCGGGCTCCACGTCAACCCCGCCATCCCCACCGGCAAGGCGGCCTTCAAATTCGGCAAGATGCACGCCGCCTCCGATGAATTCACGCTCCTCCTGCACGGGCGCAGCTGCCACGGCGCGCACCCCGAGGAGGGCTGCGACGCGGTGGCGATGGCCGGACAGCTGATCACGGCGCTCCAGAATATCACGAGCCGCGGCCTCTCGCCGCTGGAGCCGGCGGTGGTCACCGTGGGAAAAATCACGGGCGGCACGAAGGGAAATATCATCGCCGACCGCGTCGAGATGACGGGCATCATGCGCTCACTCAGCGAAAAGACGCGCCAGCTGCTGCGCCGCCGCGTTAAGGAGACCGCAGAGGGCGTCGCGCACGCCTTCGGCGGCCGGGCGGAGCTGATCCTGCACCCAAGCTACGGCGCGCTGATAAACGACGACGCCGCGACGGAAAGGGCCGCCAGCGCAGCGCGCGCGGCGCTCGGCGCGGAGAATGTCATTATAAAAAAAGAACCGACTTTAGGCACGGAAGACTTTTCATACTTCGCCGCGGCACGCCCCTCCTGCTTCTATGAACTGGGCTGCGGCTTTTCGGACAGAGAGACAAACTTTCCCCTGCACAGCGCAAGGTTTGAGGCGAACGAACGCTGCATAACTACCGGCATCGAGCTTCAACTCCGAGGGGCGCTTGCGCTGCTGAACGACTGCTGATCCCTGCGGCCTGACACGCGGGAACAGAGAGGCAAAGAGGCTTTTCGCAAATCGGCCGAAAGCCTCTTTTCTCATTTTTCACTTATGATCCCCTTTGATATCGCAGGCGGTGCGGCCTCTCCCCGCCTGGGTATCAGTCGTCGATCTCCCACTTAAGCACTTCGCCGCTTTTTGCGTCGATCTTAAACTCATACTCTCTCATATTATAGAATATCTCGCCTTCGTAGACCTGCGCCCCGTCGTCATAGTCGAGCTTGAACTTCCGGATGTCGCTCTCCTTCGCACCCGGCACCCGCGCAAGGGCGATGCCCTTAGCCTTCGCCTCGCCGATCACCCCCGACGGCCCCGCGCTCTGCGGCGCGCCGTGGCGTTTCTCTTCGCGCGAGAACTTGAGCACCTCTCCCGTCTCCGCGTCTATCTCATAATCGTACTCCGTGCCGCCGACGTAAAATTCCAGCTCATATTCCGTGCGGCCAAGTTCCTTATCGAGCTTCATCTTCGTGAAACTGGCCTCTTGCTGCGTCACGCCCGCATGTTTCAGGGCGATCTCCTTCGCCTTCGCCTCGCCGATCAGCTTCGCGGCCTCCGCCGAGGCCGCCGCCATTCCCAGTGAAAGAGCCGCCGCCGCGATCGCGGCCAAACTAACGATCTTTTTCATATCTGTTTCCTCCTTGCAAATCTTTAAAATCTCTTTAGATATAAGTATATCGGGGAATTATTAAAAAATCATTAAGTATAAAAGCGGGATTTATAAAACGTATTTCTCGCGCGGCATGGCGCTCAGCAGCCTGCTGATCATCATCCTGCCCGACGCCGCGAAGCTGATAGGCGGTTCAAATGGCGCTGCGCGCCTGCTCGCCCTTGATGCCCGCGCCGGAGCAGACGCGAGAGCCGTGAAAGATAAAACGACAGCGCATAAGCCACCCGCAATCACCTAAAAAACAAAGTATCGCTAACTCCGACGCTCTACGTTATACTTGTTACAGTTGGCAAAATAGCTGTTACAGACAAAACGTGTGGGAGCGTAATAAATGCAGAAAGATAGATACAGCGCCGGAATGGTATCAAAGCCGTTTTGGTATGTTGAATTTAAAACAATAATAGAGCTGCTTGCGCGCGGATATAGTTACGACGATATAAAACATAAGGCCGTCGAAGAGAATTTGTTCGGCGTGCCAAAGAAATATCGCGCCCAAGAAATCTACAACGGCATAAGCAGACGCGCGAAATCATTCGACGCGGAAACAATTGATTTATTTTGCAAAACGGACCTCACCTCAAAGAAAGCTCTGGCACTAATCGCCGTCTTAAAGACGGACCGGCTTTTCTTTGAATTCCTCTATGAGGTTTATAGAGAGAAAATCCTCCTTGGCCTTCCATATATCGAGAGCTCCGACCTCAACACCTTTTTCGGGAATAAGCAGGCCCAAAGCGAGATCGTCGCCTCGTGGAAAGAATATACAATAAAAAAACTGAAAAACAGCTACGTCAATTATCTTGCCGATTCAGGCCTGAGTTTACGCGAAGGCGGCTCATACAAAATAACGCCGCCTGTCTTGGATACCGCCGTAAAAGAATATCTATCCTGCGGCGACCGGCGCCAGTATCTCCGCGCCCTGATCGGAGAGAAATGAGATGGCTGATATAGAACTCCGCCTTGACAGGTTGGGAAGAGAGCTTAAAAACCCGCGTTTCATGGAAAACCGCGGCGTCGGCAACGAAGTCCGCTACTATGTCTTTGACTACCCCGCGGAACAGGAACTTGCCGTTCGGGCCTGGGTGCGTGACATCGCAAAAAAAAGCAAAAGCAAATATGCGCCGGCCCCAATCATCGTCTTCGACCTCTACGAGATGATAATTTCCTTCCTGAAGGAAAAAGGATTCATGGAAAAATGTTATGAATTTGAAAAAAGCAGGGGGCTGGCCTTTCTGACCAAAGTTATCGGGGACGCCATGCGCTTTTCCACGGAAGACGGCGCCATCATCAGGCGAATACAGGACGACACCCCGGATAAGGCGATCGTTTTTCTGACGGGTGTGGGGAAATGTTTTCCCATCCTCCGTTCTCACAAGGTCTTGAATAATTTGCATCAGGTCATGGACAAAGTGCCGGTCATAATGTTCTATCCAGGAAAATATGACGGGCAGGAACTGGTTCTCTTCTCGGAAGTGAAAGACGATAATTATTATCGGGCATTCAAACTTATAGATTAGGGGGAGCAAAAATGCAGCTCAAAGATATGTTTGTAAAACCTATCGACAGAGACATCAAGGGCGTCATCAAAGTTGGACAGGGGGACGACTCCAACGTACGGCAGGAGCTCGAAGAATATGTCGTCACTCGAGAGCTGCAAAAGCACTTCGCACAATTCTTCTCCAGCTATAAGAACGGCATCACCGGCCATACAGATAAGATGGGCGTCTGGATCTCGGGCTTCTTCGGCAGTGGTAAATCACACTTTTTGAAAATACTATCCTATGTTCTTGAAAACCGGAGTATAGACGGCAAACGGGCTGTCGATTACTTCATTGAAGATAAAAAGATCGAGAATCAGGCGGTTCTGGCGGACATGGACCTTGCCGCCGGAGTACCGACGGACGTCATCCTCTTCAATGTAGATTCAAAGGGGGAGTCCGGCGGCAAAGACTCCGCCGATGCCATATCCTCCGTATTTTTAAAAGTATTCAACGAAATGCAGGGCTTCTGCGGCACAAACCCGCACATAGCCGACTTGGAAAGAAGCCTCTCCGAACGAGGGCTCTACCAGCCATTTAAGGCGCAATTCTCAAATAAATATGGCGTGGAATGGGAGTCCGCCCGCGACGAATTCGCCTTCATTCAGGACGACGTCACCTCCATACTGGCGAATATCGGCGCCATGACGGAAGAGGCAGCCAAGAACTGGTGCACCAGAGCGCTGCTCGATTACAATTTCAGCATCGAGAGCTTTGCGAAGCTCGTGCGCGATTACATTGATAAAATGGGAGGCAATCGTCATGTCGTCTTTATGGCGGACGAGATGGGGCAGTATATCGGCGATAACCCCAGGCTGATACTCGGTCTTCAAACTGTAACGGAAGACCTCGGCACATATTGCGGCGGCAAGGCGTGGGTCATAGTCACCAGCCAGGAGGCCATCGATTCCGTAACTAAAGTGCGCGACAACGAATTTTCAAAGATACAAGGACGCTTTGACACCAGACTATCGCTCTCCTCCGCCAACGTAGACGAAGTTATCCGCAAAAGAATCCTCGCTAAAAACGAGACGGCGGCGGCGACGTTGAAAACTCTCTACGAAAACAACGCGACGGTCATCAAAAACCTGATTGTCTGGGACGACGCCGCGGAGAAAAAACTATACGCAGGAAGCAGCGATTTTGCCGCGGTCTACCCATTCATACCATACCAGTTCAACCTGCTCGGGGAGGTGCTGAACTCCATCAGAAAACGCGGCGTCGCTGGGATGCACCTCGCCACCGGCGAACGATCGATGTTGGCGCTCTTCAAAGAGTCGGCGGTCAGGATCATGCGCAAAGAGGAGGGCGTCCTCGTACCGTTCAACATGTTCTACGACGCGCTGGAACAGTTCCTTGAACACAGCGTCCGCGGCGTTATTGCAAAAGCATGGGCAAACGACTGCCTCAACCCGCACCGGGATGAAAGCTGCTTTGATGTAGAGGTGCTCAAAACGCTCTTCATGATCAAATACATCGATAAGGTCGCTCCGACCAAAGAAAACATCACCAGCTTAATGGTCTCGCATATCAACGACGACAGAATAGCACTGGCAGGGCAGGTACAGGAGGCACTGGAGCGGCTCCGCGCCCAGATGCTGATTCAGAAAAACGCCGGTTCGTACATCTTCCTTACCGACGAAGAGCAGGAGATCAACAGAGAGATCAATAATCAAGACGTTCAGATACCGGAAATAGTTTCTCAGGTATCGACGATGATTTTCGACGACATCTACTCCGAGAAAAGATATAAAATACCGCGGATGAACAACCGCTATTCCTTTACCTTCAACCAGTCCGTAGACGACAGGCCGCACCGGGGAAACCAGAACAACGATATCGGCATCAATATCTTGACGCCATACTGGGACGGCAGCCGTGACCGGCAGGTATTGGCCCTCTCCTCCAGCCGGAGAGTCGTCCTGCTCCTGCCGAACGACGACGCCTTTCTGGAAGAGATACAGGCCGCGCTCAAAATAGAAAAATATTTGCGCAAAAGCGGCGCGGGCAAGGCCCTCAGCCGTTATGAGGAAATCAAGCTGCAAAAGACCCGCGAACTGGGAGAGCGCAAAGCAAACGCCAGAGTCTATTTGAAACAGGCGCTTTCACAAGCGGCGGTCTTTGCCGATGGCCAGGAGCTCTCTATCGCCGAAAAAGACCCCGGCGCGCGCATAACCGAAGCCATGGGCCGCCTCGTCGAAAACCTTTATTCAAAACTCTATTACATCGACAGCGCGAAAAACGCCGACGACGTCCGCGCGGCGCTGAAAAACACCGGCGGACAGCAACTCATGCTGGACGACGGGCAAAGGCCCAACCGCCTCGCCTTAAACGACCTGCTGGAATTCATCGGCCGCAACACGATGCAGCACATGAAAACTTCGCTGAAAACGATCATCGACCATTTTGCCAAAGCGCCGTATGGATTTATCCCCGACGACTGCGCTTGGCTCGCCGCCTGCCTCTTCCGCTCCGGCGACATCGCCTTCTACATGAACAACGAGCAGATCACGCCGCAAAACAGAAGCGCGGAAGAGATAACCGGCTATCTCACAAAAAGCACGCTGGCGGAGAGACTTCTCATCAACAAAAGGGAAAAGGCCAGTGAAAGAGAGCTGAAAGCCGTAAAAAACATGCTGAAAGAGCTCTTTGGAGGGACGGATGCGGGAGAAAACGAAGACGACCTGCTCACGCAGCTGCAAAAGAAAGCAGACGACCTTCGTTACCAGATTCAGGACTACAAAAAAGAACTGGAAAGAGAGCCGCTGCTGCCCGGCAAAGAGATCCTCGACAGGGGAGAAGAGCTGCTGCTCAGGATAAAACGCGTAAACTATACAAACGAACTCTTTGCCCTAATTGCCCAAAAACAGGATGAATACCTTGACTTCGCCGAAGACTTTGAACCCGTAAAATCCTTCTACTCCGGCGAGCAAAAAGATCTCTTTATTAAGGCGGCGAGAGTTTCAAAACTTTATGACGAATCCAAGACCTTTATCGCCGGCAATCGTGAAATAGAAGAAACGGCGGCGGCGATAAACGGGATAATCAGAAAACCATTCCCCTACGGCGAGATACATAAACTGCCGGAGCAGGTATCAAAATACACAAGCCTGAACATGGCGCTCATGGAAAAAGAACGCGGCCCTCTCCGCCGTTCCTTGGAAGAAGCGGGCGGACGCGTCTTCCCGCGCCTTACGGATAAAACGTACGGAGACCGGCTGAAGGCAAAATTCACCCGGCAATTCGACGAAGTGGAAAATAAAATCGCTGACTGCAACAATGTCGCGCGCCTGCACAGCATCGCGGCGGAGATAAACCAGCTGGAACACAACATGCACGCAGAGATAGAGCGCGAGGAATCGCGGCTCTCCGCCGCGCGCCTCAAGCCAGCAACCTCCCAAAAAGAAGAACCTTTCTCCGGCAGAGTGGCGACCCCGGGCGGCAAAAGACAGAAAAGCGTCAACCTCAAATCGGTCGCCCGCGAATATTCGTGGCGCATCGAAAACGAGGCGGACATCGACCGGTACGTCGCGGCGCTGCGGGCAAGCCTCATGAAAGAGCTTGCGAAAGACGGCGACGCTATAATCACCGTTCTGTTATAGGAGCCAAACAGTCATGGATAAAAAAGCAATCAAAGAATTTGCCGTCTGGGCCCGCAAGAAGCTCATCGCGGATATAACGATGAAAGCCGCTCTTTATGGAATAAAAGAGAGCGGCATCGACGACCCCCTGCCGCAGTCTACCGCGCAGGCCCAATTCTTTGACATCGGTGCACAAGAACCGGTCGTCATCCAGGGGCGCGAAATCGCCATGCGCCGCGCCCTCGCCTGTAAAATACACGAAAAGGAAAAAACGGCCGGCTACGCCGCCGCCTTCCGCGCCGTAATGGAAGAGATATCCTACGCCTGGTTCAACCGCCTCACCGCCGTCCGCTTCATGGAGGCGAGCGGCTACCTGCCCTCCGACGTCCGCGTACTTTCCTCCAACGACCCCGGAAAACTTGAACCGGACATGGTGACCACTCCCTTTGAGACGGACATGGACTTCACCGACACAGAACGCGCCCTCGTC
>CAKSWL010000054.1 GCA_934511335.1 uncultured Cloacibacillus sp.
CTTGTCACGTGGTCGTCGATCATCGCGCCTTCGTGGGCCTGGAGGGCGTTTTTCGCGTAGATGCCGAGGATGCCGCGCTCTTTTTTCAGCGGCAGCTTCCACTTCGCGAGACGCTCTTTTATCGTCTCGTCCGGCAGGTCGAGGGTCACTGTGCGTCCGGGGATGTCGATCCTGATGACGTCGCCGTCCTCAACGACGGCGATGACGCCGCCGACGGCGGCCTCGGGCGAGATGTGGCCGATCGCCGCGCCCTCGGTGAAGCCGGAGAAGCGGCCGTCGGTGAGCACGAATACCTCCTGCCCCATGCCGATGCCGACCAACGCGTCGGTGGTCATCATCATCTCACGCATGCCCGGCGCGCCGCGCGGCCCCTCGTAGCGGATGACGACGACGTCGCCCCTCTTGATATCCCCCGTGACCACCGCGCGGTGCGCCTCCTCGTCGGAGTTGAAGACGCGCGCGGGCCCCGCGAAGCGGCGTATCTTTTCAGAGATGGTCGTCGTGCGGCAGATCGCGCCGTTGGGGGTGATATTGCCGCGCATCACCGCGATGCCGCCGTTTTTAAAGACGGGGGCCTCCGCGGCGGTCAGGGTTGCATGGTCCGACGAGCGGCGCAGCGAGGCGATTTCACCGATAGTGTGTCCCGAGACGGTGATGCAGTCGCGATAGAGGAAGTCCTTCATCTCGCCGAGGACGGCGGGTACGCCGCCGGCGTTATAGAGGTCGATGACCGTCGCCTTGCCCGTCGGAATGACGCGGCTTATGACCGGTATCGTCTCCGACAGCTTGTCGAAGTCGTCGAGCGTCAGCTCCACGCCCGCTTCGCGTGCAAAGGAGAGCAGGTGCAGCACCGCGTTGGTCGAGCCGGCGAGCGCCATCGTGACGATCACGCCGTTGAGCAGCGCCTCGCGCGTGAGTATCTCCTTCGGCTTCACGCCCTCCTTCACGAGTTCCACAATGCGACGGCCCGTCTGTGTTGCGAAGCGCTCCTTTTCCGCGTAGACGGCGGGCACTGTCGACGATCCTGGCAGCGCCATCCCCAGCGCTTCCATCAATATCTGCATGGTGTTGGCCGTCCCCATCAGCGAGCAGGCGCCGGGGCCGGGACAGACGTGGTCCTCCAGGTAGCGTATCTTTTCGCGCGCCTCGTCGCTTGCGTAGTCGGCTCCGAAGACGAGCTGGTCGAGCTCGCTCATGACGACGGAACGCCCGCCGCTCTTGCAGACCTCCTGCGGGCCTCCGGTCAGCACGATGCAGGGCACGTCGGCGCGGATGCCGCCCATGAGCACGCCTGGGATGATGCTGTCGCACGAAGCGAGCAGCACGAGGCCGTCGAGCAGCTGCACGCCGGTCATTATCTCAACGGAGGAGGCGATGACGTCGCGGATGACGAGCTCATAGCGGAAGTGCGGCATCCCGATCGGCACCGCGCCGCAGGTGGCGATGGTCCCGAATTCGAAGGGGGTGCCGCCAGCCTGCAGGATGCCCGCGCGCACGCGCGCGGCGAGGCGGTCGAGGTGCACATGCCCCAATCCGGCGTCGTTCGCGGTGTTGACGATGCCGACGAGCGGTTTTGCTAAATCGCCGTCGTCGTAGCCGCAGCCCTTGTATATGGCGCGGCGCGAGGATGAGCCCCTGCCGGAGAAAAGTCCCAGTTCTTGAGAGCGGTATGTCATTTCTGTTCAGTCCCTTCCGGAATTTTTAGTAGGTTAAAGTAAGAAGCCTTCGGGCAGCGGGTCGGTCGGGTCAAGGACGAATTTGTTGAAGCCCGTTATCCAGGCGGGGCCAGCGACCTTCGGGATGATCGCCTCATATCCGCTTTCGGTGACGGAAGCAAGCGGTGTTCCTGAGAACTTCGTGTCGATAATGCTTGCCGCCTGGAATTTTTCGCCCACATTCAGCTCGCCGCGCGAGACCAGCAGCGCCATTCGCGCGGAGGTCCCCGTGCCGCAGGGGGAGCGGTCTACCGCGCCTTCGGCGAAGACGCAGATCTGGCGGCTGCGGCAGCCGTATTCCGTCCGCTCGACGGCGGAGGTGATGAGCACGCCGTAGATGCCGCCGATTTCCGGCTTCTCGGGGTGGCGGATGTCAAGGTTCGCGTTTACCCAGCGTTTCATCTCCATCGCGCGTGCGACGAGCGCCGGCGTCTGCTCGGGCAGAACGCGCAGTCCGAGCTTTTCCTCCTCGACGAAGATGTAAAAGGCGCCGCCGTAGACGATCGCCGCGTCTATCTCGCCGATTCCCGCCGCCGGTATCTTTACGTCCTTTTTATATACAAAGGCCGGGACGTTGGTGAATGCCACCTGTTCGACGCGTCCCTCCCTCACCGTCGCCTCTGCCGTGATGCGGCCGGCGGGAGCGTCGATCTTTATCGTGTTGCTCCCCTCCTGCAGCCCAAGGAGCCCAGTTTCGGCGGCGGCCTTCACCGTGCCGATCGTTCCGTGGCCGCACATCGTGCTCATCCCCTCGTTGTGCATGAAGAGGATGCCGAGATCGGCGTCGTCAGAGGCGGGCGGCACCAGCACCGCGCCGAACATATCTTTATGGCCGCGCGGCTCCTTGAGCAGCAGGCAGCGGATATTGTCGTAATGGCTGCTGAAATATTCCATCTTTTCGAGCATCGTCCGTCCCTCGACCTTCGGGACGCCCGCGGTGACGACGCGGATCGGTTCGCCCGCGGTGTGGGCGTCGATGGCGTCGATGGTTCTCGTAAAATTCATCATGACGGTATCTCCCCCTTTTTATGCCTCTTGATAATTATATACGTAATTGACAATAATTTGTCAATTATTTTGCCTGTAAAGATAAATCAAGAGAAGTTTTTCCCCGAGCTTACAGTTTAACCGATTCAAAAACAAGACATCGCAGGGCATCTGCATTCTTTTTGCGAAAAATAAAAAATTATTGTCGTTGACAATTTATTTATGATAGAATGAAAACAGCAAGATCGGGAGGAGCGGCATAAAATGAACAAAAACAAGACGCCTGCGGAGCTGCTGCCCTATATAGATTTGGTGAACGGACTTGGAGAGATTCTCGGAAAAGACTGTGAGATATTGCTGCATGACGTCTCAAACCCGGAGCGCTCGATTATCGCCTGCGCCAACGCTCAGGTGAGCGGCCGCGGCGTCGGCTCGCCGATGACGGATTTTGGCCTGCGGATGCTCAGAGATCCGGCGTACCGGAAAATGACCGGCGTTTATAACTACCGTGCGAAGACGGAGGATGGCCGGCTGCTCAAGTGCGGCGTCTGCTTTATCAAGGACGCCGCCGGTGAGACGATAGGTTTTCTCTGCATCAATATGGATATCACAAAGATCTGCGCCGCGCGGGAGGCGCTGGATGAATTTTTCCGCGTCGACCCCGCCGAAGCGGGCGCGGCCGAATACCGCGAGCACTTCTCAAAGGATGTGGACGACGTCGTCTCCAACTCGATCGCGGCGATTAAAAGAAGGTGGGGGAGCGACCTGTCCGCGCTGCCGCGCGCCGATAAGGTCAAGGCGGTGGCCAGTCTTGACGAGATGGGTTTCTTCCTTGTCAAGGGAGCGATAGAACGGCTCTCCGCAGAGATGAAGAAGAGCAAGTTCACGTTATACGCCTATTTGCGTGCCGTACACGCCCGTGAATCAAAATCGTCCCAATAGCCAAGCTTTTGCCGCGGCTGCATAATTCATTTTAGAGAACAGGAGTGGTGCTTATGCTGGTACTTAATGAAAAAACGCTTGTTGAAGCGGTTGATTTCGACGAACTGATCGAAAGGATCGAACAGACGATGCTCTTTGCCGACGAGGGGGACTTCGCGATGCCGCTGCGCTCGAATATCTCGCTGAACGGCAGCGACTCGCTGATGCTGATGCCCTGCGTAACCCCAGAGGCCTGGGGCTGCAAGCTCCTTACGCTGCGTCCCGACAATCCGCGCAGGGGGCTGCCCTTCATCAACGGCGCGGTTATGCTCTTCGACGCGGATGCCGGCGAGCCGAAGGCGTTGCTGGAAGGGAAAATGGTAACGGCGCTGCGCACGGGCGCCGTCGGCGGCGCGGGCATCAAGAACACGGCGCCTGCCGACATCCGCTCTTTGGGGCTTGTCGGCACGGGCGTGCAGGGGTTCTGGCAGGCGCGTTTCGGCTGCGCGGCGCGCAAGGGCGTCAAAGAGCTCTGGATATATGACGCGATGACGGAAAAGCTCCCCGCCTTTGCGGAAAGGCTGAGGGAGACGCTTCCCGGCGTGGAGGTCAGGATCGCCGCAAGCGCCGCGGAGCTGCTGGAAAAAACGGAGGCGGTGATGACGGCGACGCCCTCCAAAACGCCGCTCTTCCCTGACGATGAAAAGCTGCTCGCGGGACACGCCTTCTCCGGCATCGGCTCTTACCTGCCCGACATGCGGGAGTACCCCGACGGCCTCTTCCGGCTCACGGGCGGCGACGTCTATGTGGATACGCCTCACGCGCTCGACGAGACGGGCGACCTGCTCACGCCGCTGAAAAACGGCGCGCTCAAGCGGGAAAACATTCACACGCTCGCGGAACTCATCGGCGGCAAACGTAAAAAAGAAAGAGAGACCACCCTCTTCAAATCTGTCGGCATGGCGTTGTTCGACATCGCGGCGGCGGACTATCTCTGTGAAAAAGCGGCGCAGATGGGCTTGGGGCAGAAGGTGGAGTTTTAAACGCCGCGCGTGAATCGTTCGTAATTTGCAGAAGAGATTTTCCCGCAAAGAGAGATAACTGAATACGCCATATTTGAGGCCCGCCTTTCGCGCTAAGAAGACGGGCCTCGTCTTTTGCGGGCGGCAATGGCGGGCCGCCTCCCTGGCTATGCGCCCTTCATAGTTGTTCGCGTGAAGACAAAAAACGCCGCGCGCCGCCATCCCCTGATAACTTTTTCTTGACAATTTAACTGATACTTTTATAATTACAGTTAGATATGACAGAGAAAGTAATTATATTATGAAGGGAACGGTGCAAAATGAAAAAAATCATTGCCGGTGTGCTCATATTAGCCGGATGGGCATTCTATATCTCCTATATATCGAGATATTCTGCGAAATGCAGCTACGAACAGCAGCCTGGCGTAAGCGCCCCCAGCCCCTGACGTCCGCGATGATCATCGTCAGGCTGACGATTTTCCTGCCGTCAGGCGAAAGCGTAAACGCCGATTTATCTCCGATAGGGTAAAAGGCAGATTAGGGTTTGGCGTGCTGGCGACAAAAACAATCTGCCGGTATTCAGCGATTTTGGTTTGCGCCTTTAAAGCCTCCCTCGCTAGGCGGCCAGGGAGCCAAATCGGCGTTTAGACGCGCTCACCTATCAAAAAGTAAATCGCAATTTATCGTCCCCTCACAATCCCGGAAATCGGCGTTTAGACGTGCATATAAACGCCGATTTACCTAGAAGGCGGGAATAACTCCCTTAGACGACAGCTTCTCGGTAATGAATTTTTTGACCTCCGGCGAGTTGAGCGCCTTTGCGAGCGCCCTTATCTTCGCGCTCCCCTCCTCGCCGCTGCGGCAGGCGAGCACCACCGCGTAGGGGGAGTCTTTCGATTCCAGCGCGAGGGCGTCCTTTGAGGGATCGAGTCCCGCGTCGACGGCGAAGTTCATGTTGATGACGGAGAGCGTCGTGTCGGGAAGGGTGCGCGGCAGCTGCGGCGCTTCGAGCTCTCTTATTTTTAGCTTTTTGGGGTTATCGACGATATCGGCGGCGGTCAGTTTGTTGCCGGGCTTCATCTTAAGAAGCCCCTCGCGTTCGAGCAGCCTGTAGGCGCGGAAGCCGTTGGTGGGGTCGTTGGGAACGGCGATGACCGCTCTTTCTTTGACATCCTTCAGCGACTTTATCTTTTGCGAATAGATGCCGATAGGGAGCAGGTGGACCTTCACTAGCGGCACTATATCAAGGTTTTTTTCGCTTTTCATGTTCTCAAGGTAGGGGACGTGCTGGAAGAAGTTCGCGTCAAGGCTCTTGTCCGCCAACGCGAAGTTCGGCTGTACGAAATCCGTGAATTCTTTGATTACCAGCTCATAGCCCTCTTCAGCGAGTATCTCTTTGGCGATGTCGGCGATTTCCTTCGCGGGGAAGGGGGTGACGCCTATGATGATTTTTTCAGCCGCGAGCGCCGATGACGAGAGTACGAGCAGCGCCAGCAGCGCCAGAAAAGTCTTTTTCATGATCTGATACCTCCAGTTAAATTTTACATATTTGATATGTTTACCAAAAACCGCATGGACGTCTTCTGATTCCTCACGTCGGCTCCTTTCCTCCAGATATTTCAAAAGACATTAAAAAAGGACCGGCTCCGTAATAACGGACCCGGTCCTGCAATGACAACGCGTGCTTAAGCGCCGGCCAGTTCAGGAGAGGACCCGCAGAGAGCGCACATCATCATGTACATTATCAAAGAAGAGCTTATTGAATACACGGCGTTTTCTCCTTTCCTCCCAAATAGGCGCTGAAATCATTGGGGATGATTTTATACGCAGCTGTGGAAAAATGTCAAGCTTGGAGGTTACTTTTGCCTGGGTAAATGGGCAAAAGATTGCCCATCGCCCCCACGCGGCCCTCACGGTACGTATACTATCCTATACCCGCATGCCGGGTTTGTATTATAATAAAAACAGTTATAAAAAATTGGAGTGTTCTTATGAAAAAGATTTTTTGCATCGCGATTTTGTCTCTGCTCATCTGTTCCGTATCCGCGCAGGCTGCGCCGCCGTGGTCGCCGAAGGCGGGGGAGTACTGGATCAAAGTCAACAAGCAGCAGCTGCGGCTCACGCTCTTCAAGGGAGACGATATCGTGAAGAGCTGGCCTGTCTCCGTCGGCAAGGGGCGCGGCAATGTCAAAAGCTCGCGCTTCGACCTCATCACGCCGACGGGCACCTTTACGATCTACCGGGTGATCCCTGATGCCAAGAAGCTCGTCTTCGATCCCGCCTGGTTCAACGAGCCGGGCGAGGCCGCGGCGGGAGTTTACGGCTCGAAGCTGATCTCGTTTTATAACAAATGGCAGATCGCAATCCACGGAACGAACAACCCCCAATCTGTCGGACGCTGGGCGACACACGGCTGCATCAGGCTGAAAAATCCCGATATCGAAGATCTCGTCACCTACGTCAAACCAAAGATGAAGGTCGTCATCGTCGAAGACAACAAAATGCCCTTTTCAAAAGAGACTATTTAAAATCTGCAAAACAAGCGGAAAGGAGGCGATATATCCATGAGCCGCGCGTTTGTGAAAGAGGATGACGGAGAACGCGGAAACGCCGTCGCCGACATTCAGTTCCGCGAAGCGAAGGTCGAGTGGCTCAAGATACAGGAGAAGAAGCTCGACACGCTGCTGAACGACCCGAAGTCAAAAAAGATAAAACCCGAGACTCTCGAACGTTGGATAAAGGAGACCGAGGCCGACATCGCGAAGACGAAGAGGGAGCTTGGCTACGGGAACTAAAAGCCGCCCTCTCTGGGGCGAGTAAGGCAAGGCCGGTCATCCCAAGGCGTCGTTCGGGATGACCGGCCTTTGTCGCGGGGAGAGGCCTACCTTTCCCACTCCACGAGTTTTCCGGGGTTTAAAATGTTCCGCGGATCAAAGGCTAGCTTGACACGTTTTATCAGCGCGAGCTGCGCCTCGTCGAGGAAAAATTTCATGTAGCCCTTGCGCTTGAAGCCGATGCCGTGTTCGCCGGAGATGGTGCCGCCCATCTTGATGAGCTCGGCATATATCCGCTCCTGCGCGGCGTGCAGCCTTTCGTGCCAGTCGGCGCAGTCGGGGGAGATCAGCGTGCAGTGCATGTTGCCGTCGCCCGCATGTCCGTAGGCGATCCATTCGAGGCCGTCGGCCTCGGTCTGTTCGCGGATCATTTCGAGCAGCTGCGGCACCATCGCGGTGGGGACGACGAGGTCTTCCTTCGTATAGCGGCTGTAGAAGGAGGAAATCGCCTCCGGTACCGCTTTGCGCGCCTGCCAGATGCGCTCTTTCGTGCTGCGGGTGTCGGCGACGTAGACCTCGCAGGCTCCGTGCCGCTGCGAAAGTCTGCCGATCTCCTCAAATTCTTTTTCGATGAGCTCCGCGTCGTTGTTTTCCAGCTGGATGATGAGGGCCGCGCCCGCGTCTCCCGCCGGCACTTCGGTGTTGAGGTATTTCTCCGCCAGTTTCAGCGCCTTTTTATCGAGGAACTCAATGGAGGCGGGGATGAGGCCGCCCTCGGTGATGATGTGCGGCACGAAGTCGATTGCGCTCTGCGTGTCGGGGAAGGCGGCCAGCAGATCCACTGAGTGGCGCGGCAGCGGCATCAGTTTGAGCACCGCCTTGGTGATGACGCCGAGTATACCTTCGGAGCCGGCCATGAGATGAACAAAGTCCAGTCCCGTGACGTCCTTGCGGCGCTTGCCGCCGAACCAGGTGACGGAGCCGTCGGCGAGCACCACTTCGAGCGCCAGCAGCTGCGCGCCGGTCGCGCCGTATTTGATGACCTTGTTGCCGCCGGCGTTTTCGGCGATGTTGCCGCCGATAAAAGAAGCGCCGCCGCTGCAGGGGTCGCCGGCGTAGAGCAGGCCGTGCTGCGACGCCATACGGTTGATCTCCGCCGTCACTACGCCGGGTTCGGTGGTGATGGTGAGGTTTTCCCTGTCGAGCTCAAGGATGCGGTTCATCTTTTCAAAGCTCATGACGATGCCGCCCCAGGCCGGCAGCGCGCCGCCGGAAAGCCCGGTGCCCGCGCCGCGCGGCGTGACGGGGATCCGGTTTTTATAGGCGATTTTCATTATTTCGGAGACATGCTCGGTGCTCTCTGGGAAGAGAAGCAGCTCCGCGACATATTTTTTATCGTAGGCGCTCTGCGGCACCTCGTCGCTGGAGTAGGTCTCAAGCTTTTCTTTATCGGCGCAGACGTTGTGCGCGCCGATTTTTCCTACCAGGACCTCTATGATTTCCGTCGTGACTTTATTGTACGAAAAGAGATCGTTCATTGATATACCTCCGAACCTAATATCAGGATATAATATCATAAATATGGCTGGAGGCGATGAGGGATGACGGTTCATAATGAGATCATTTACGGCCCGACGCTTGTAGGCGGGAAAGATGTCTATCTCTTCCGCGAGGGGACTCACAGACGGATATATGATTTTCTTGGCGCGCATTTGCTGGAACACGAGGGGCGTTCGGGCGTCCTGTTCGCCCTTTGGGCTCCAGGCGCGCGGGATGTTTACGTAATGGGGGATTTTAACGCCTGGGACCGCGAGGGCTGCCCGCTTGCGCCGCGGTGGGACTCTTCCGGCATCTGGGAGGGCTTCGTCCCCGGGGCGGCCGCCGGCTGCCGTTATAAATATGTGATTAGGACCGCCGGCGGCGAGCTGCTTGAAAAGAGCGACCCCCTGGCCTTCGGCACAGAGCTGCCGCCCGCCTCCGCTTCGGTGGTCTGCGCGCCTTCGCGCGAGTGGGGCGACGCGGAATGGCTGGCGCGGCGTGCGGAGGCGAACGCCGTCGGCGCGCCGCAGTCGATATACGAGATGCACGCCGGTTCGTGGCGGCGCGGCGAGGGAGGGGCCATTCTTTCTTGGCGCGTCCTGGCGGGAGAGCTGCCGCCGTATCTTGCGGCGAACGGCTTTACCCATGTGGAGTTCATGCCCGTCATGGAGCATCCCTTTTATGGTTCGTGGGGCTACCAGACGACGGGGTATTTCGCGCCGACGTCGCGTTACGGCGCGCCCGAAGATTTTATGGCGCTCGTCGACGCTCTGCACGCACGCGGGATCGGCGTCATTCTCGACTGGGTGCCCTCACACTTTCCGATGGATTCTTACGGACTTTCGCGTTTCGACGGCACGGCGCTCTACGAGCACGAAGACCCGCGCCAGGGGTTTCATCCCGACTGGAAGAGCGCGATCTTCAACTACGGGCGCAACGAGGTGCGGAGCTTTCTCATCTCCTCGGCGCATTACTGGCTGGATCGTTATCATGCGGACGGCCTGCGCGTCGACGCGGTGGCCTCGATGCTTTATCTCGATTATTCGCGGCGCGGCGGCGAGTGGGTGCCGAATAAATATGGCGGCAAGGAAAATATCGAGGCGATCGAATTCCTGCGCGAGATGAACTGCGCTCTTTACGCCGATTTTCCCGGGATCTCGGTGACGGCGGAGGAGTCGACCTCGTGGCCGATGGTGACGAAGCCGGTGTGGCTCGGCGGCCTCGGTTTCGGCTATAAATGGAATATGGGCTGGATGAACGACTTTATCTCCTATATGTCGCAGGACCCGATCTATCGCAAGTATCACCACGACCGGCTGACCTTCGGCATGTGGTACGCCTACGCGGAGAATTTCGTGCTGCCATTTTCGCACGACGAAGTGGTCTACGGCAAGCGTTCGCTGCTGGAAAAGATGCCCGGCGACGACTGGCAGAAGGCGGCTAATCTGCGGCTGATGTTCGGCTGGATGTTCGGCCATCCAGGCAAAAAGCTCGTCTTTATGGGCGGGGAGTTTGGACAGAGCCGTGAGTGGAGCCACGACCGCAGCCTCGACTGGCACGAGCTCGGCGACGAAAGACACGCGGGGATCGCGAGATGGTTCGCCGACTTGAATAATTTCTACCGGAGCAGGCCGGAGCTGTGGGAGCTCGACTCGTCTCCCGACGGCTTTGAATGGATAGACTGCAGCGACCGCGACGCGGGGGTCGTCTCTTTCATCCGCCGCGACAAAGAGGGGAACGCCGTCGTGCTCGCCGCCAACTTTACCCCCGTCGTGCGCGGCGGCTACCGCGTGGGCTTTCCCGCCGGCGGCCGCTGGCGGGAGGCGCTGAACAGCGACGCGGCGGTCTACGGCGGCTCGGGGGCCGGCAATCTGGGCGGCGTGGACGCGGAAACGGCGCCCTTCCACGGGCAGGATTTTTCCGCGGTGCTGACGCTGCCGCCGCTGGGCTGCCTGATATTTATGCCGGAGGCGTGCGAGTAAATATTCCCGCTTCCTCCTCTGCTCCCGCTGAAATAATCTTCGCGCCGCGGGGTTTACATGTATAATGTACAAGATGGGTTTTTATCTTTGATGACAGTGTAAGCGGAGGGCTTTATTTTGTCTGGTTCACGCAGGAGCGGAGTGCTTTTACAT
>CAKSWL010000055.1 GCA_934511335.1 uncultured Cloacibacillus sp.
ATAACAAAAATATAGGTTTATCAAATACAAGCTAATATAAAAAAACCTTAAATTCTGTAAAGAATATTTATCTAAGATCTATATTTTGTGTTTTTATTGATTTTATCCAATTTAGAAGAATCTGTTAGAATATATTTTATGCGGCAAAACACTTTAAAAAGGATAGAACTATATGTGTGACTTAATGGTAAGGATCGGGGTGCAACGATGAAAGGATTAGACGTGTTTCTCGCTATTGCAATGTCAAAAACACTAAGTGACGCGGCTAGTGTTTTAGGGCTATCTCCATCCGCGGTAAGTTACAATTTAAAATGTTTAGAAAATAATTTGGGCTTGGATTTGGTTGACCGCAAAAAAGGATTTAAAAATATCCATTTAACGCCGGCAGGAGTAACTTTATTACCGTTAGCTATAAAGTATGATGAAGTTATTCGTGAGGTTTCTAATATACGAAAAAACCCAAGGTATCAGCTTTCAATAGGGTGTGTTGAGAGTATCAATCACTGTTTATTTCCAACATTTTTACATTCTTTGAGGAAATATAATATAGATATCAAGGTTGATACAAACACGTCTTTAGAACTACATCGATTAACGGAAAATAGGGAGATAGATATTGCTTTTGTAGTGAATCAAATACCATCTACAAAATTAAACATATCCCCTTTTTTAAGGGAAGATATGAAGTTAATACGCTCCGCAACAAACGATAAAACTAACGCAATAGTTAGTGCCCAAACGTTAGATCCAAATTTTGAAATTTATATAAATTGGTCTCTAGCATTTCAAATCTGGCATGACCGTATTTGGTCAGAAAACAAAAGGGCCCATTTCCAAACAAATTCGGTAGTTCACATAGACTCATTTTTACTTGGAGACGAAAAATATTGGATAATTGCGCCAGATTCTGTGGCGAATTTCTACCAAAGCAGAGGCTTTAATATTCATTCAATAACGCCAGCGCCACCACAAAGAGTATGCTATAAAATCACACACCATTCTCCGAAACACAGTATATCACCGGCATTAAAAATTTTTAATGAGGCGCTGGAGAGTTGGAAACAAGACGGTATATTTTCTATGCAATAAAGTGACCAAACCATAACAATTCAGAAAATTATTTCCGAAAAGGCATCGAATAAAACAACATTGTACTTTACAATATCGGCAGTGCAGCCTATCGCTATCTGCTGATTGGTTATAATTTTTAATTTTCGAGTAATGATTGACAGTTAACTTTGTTTTTTCTGTGGGCATTACATTAATAGGGCTGGAATCGTCTTGTTTAATCGACGGGGGTGCGAACCGCCGCCGGGAGGCGATGTAAATAGGTGGAATATTCGGCGAAAACGTTGGCGATACTGCAGAACCTGATACGCATCCGCTATTATCTGCCGGAGAAAGACGAGTTGGACGTCGTCAAGGATATCGTTTCACTGTTTGGGCCTTACGGAGTGTCCGTCAATATCGTGCGCCACGGAGACAACTGGAGCTCGCTGGCCGTGTCGCTGCGGGGTGAACGTAACGGCGCAAAGAGAGCGCTGACGGCCCGCATTGATACGGTGAGCCCGTTGAAGCCGCGATTGTGGAGCCACGCCCCTTTGCCGCGGGTTTTGACGGAGAGAGGGTTTACGGCTGCGGCACCTCAAGCCCTAAGGGCGGAGTCGCCGCGATATGCGCGGCGGCGCTGTCCCTGCTTGAAGAAAAACGCGCGCTTCCCGAAAAGACGCCGCTTTATTTTACGGCCGGCGGAGACGCCGACGGCATAGGAGCCAGATCTCTTTTGGGGGCTTGAAGGAATCTCCGAGATTATTTTTGCCGACCCCACCGGGCTTGGCCTCGCGACCACGCAGAAGGGCGCAGTCTGGATGAAGGCGGAGGTCTGCGGATGCCGCGTACATGTGCTCAAGGCGGGAGCTGGAATCGACGCGCTCTATTGGCTGTTGGAGTTTGTGCGCCGGATTAAGGGGCTTCTGAAAGAGGCGCGTCCGCATTCCATGCTGGCGGTTCCACGGTATTTCTGACGTTGGTCTTCACCAGAGAGAAGGAAATCTGCATCCTACCGGAGGCGGCGTGCGGGAATATCGACATAACAAAATCGCGGCGCTGCTCGGCGAGGATCTTGACGACCCGGAGGTTTGCTTTAAAATGACGGTTGCCGTCTATCTTTACGCCTATTCGCTGACGCCGCTGGCCTATCTGGAAGCGACCTGCGATTCCATAAAGTAATGGGGCCGGGCGTCAAAAGGGGCATGCCCCTCCAATGACGGCGGTTTCGCCTGATAACCGCCCGGCGCCCTTAGCCCTCGCGTCAGCCGCCGGGGCCCGCATAAAAATTTTTGCCGTTAATTGCCGTCCTCGCCGCCCATATCCTTATCCACGATCACGCCGCGGTTGTTCTCGCCGTCCATGTAGGCGGCGAAGTTACCGCGATAGACGCGTATCGCGGGACTGCGCCAGGGTTCCCATTTTTTATTTTCAAACCAGTCCGTGTTGAAGATGTTCCTGTCCTCCCCCGCGAAGACGGGCATGTAGAGGACGCCGTCGACCTCGAGGTCGGAGAAAAAGTGTGTGCCGTAGGAGAGCTCCGGCATAAAGCCAAGGCGCGGAATGCCGAGCTCCACCATGCCGCGGCAGTTCGTCAGCTCGCTGTACTGCACGGGGACGCCGAGTTCGGGGTTGCTGGAGCCGATACGTCCCGGAGCGACAAGGAGGTAGGGCTCGCCGTCGGAGGCTTTGTTGAGTTCGCCGATGAGGCGCGCCGTGCCGTAAAAGTCGCGCTGCGCGTAGTAGAGGTTGAAGTCCACGTAGACGATCTTTGTGATCTCCGGGATGACGCCGTGCGTCACCATGCGGTCGGCCTGCAGCAGTATCTGCCGCGGCGCGAGCTTGGGGATGCCGCCCTCAAGATGGTTGTGCGACCAGAAGGGACGCGACTGGATGAGGCAGAATGAGTCCTCGGTCGGCTCAAAGGCGAATTCCATGTCTACGGGGACGCCCATCTTTTGTTCAAGCAGCTTCAGCGTCTTTTTAACACGCTTGTAGAAGTCGGGATACATGCGCGGGAAGCTGTCGAAGGTGAAGCAGACCTTCATCCCCGGCGAGAGGCGGGCCATGTTCTTCATGATCTGGAAAAAGCAGCCCTCGCCGTCGTCGCAGCGGTAGATCTGCGCGTAGGCGGCAAAATCGGGATGGTAGGCGAGCAGCTGTTTCCACTCTTTTTTGATGTCGAGCGTCGTTATTTGGTTCGGATGTTCCTCGTCGATGACATGGAAGGACTCTTGGGCGATCGCCGAAATCTTCTCGGGAGCGAAGCCCTCGGGGCGCAGGATCGGGTTGGTCAGCGAGACGGTGCGCGCGTAGCCGCGCTTCGTGCTCATCGTGCCCATGCCGAAGACCATGCGCACGAGGCCGTCGTCCTGCTTCACGCGCGTCGTCCAGCGGCGGAAGTTCTGCGAGTAGCCGACGCCCGCCATCGTCGGATAATAGTAGCGCCCGCGCCAGCGCCCCGCCATGCGGATGATGATGATCCCCATATCGTCGTCGCCGAGGTCGTGGCGCGCCCGGTAATCGGCGGCCGCGGGGAAGAAGGTGCGCGAATAGATGCGCCGTACCTCCGTTTCCACGGCCACAGCGCGCGCTTCAAGGCTGCCGCGGTTGTTGCCGAGGAAGTTCGTCAGGTATTTTCCGGCGAAGGAGTGTTTTATGTCGTCCTCCAGCCGGCTGGAGCTGCGGATGACGACCGGGTCGCGCATATCCGCGAGGAAGGTGCGGATGTACATCCCGGCCGTCTCCGGCAGCGGCGTCTCCAGAAAGACCCGTTCTATCTCCCGCGGGTCGCCGTCCGCGAGCAGCGTCTCAAGGCGCGGCACCCGTTCGAGGAACTGGTGAAAGATTTCGATGCTGAGGTATATCGACCGCGGCACCTTCGTCCGGCTCATCTGCTCGTCGCCGCTGTCTCGCAGCTGCCGCAGCGCAAAAAGCAGCGAACGCCCTTTACCGCCGATCGTCCCGCGTCCGCAGATCAGCGGTGCGAACTCGGGATCGTCATGCGGCTGCCATTCAAAATAGAGTTCTCTTGCTCGGTCTGCAGGGTTCATGTTATCACTCGCCTTCCGGGGTATTGTCTATCACGATGCCGTTTTCCGTCTCTCCGTCCAGCAGCACGTCGAAGCATCCTTCGTAGTGCCTTACGGCGGGGTGGGATATCGTCTGCCACGGGTGGCTCTCGAACCACTCTCTGTTATAGACGTTGTTTTTCTCGCCGTCGAATACCGGGAGGTAGAGGATGTTGTCGCCGTCGAGGTCGAGGAAAAAGTGCGTCCCGTAGGAGAGCTCGGGCGCCATCCCCTTCTGCGGGATGCCGAGCTCCACGAGGTAGCCGGAGTTTGAAAGTTCGTTGTAGCGCACCGGCACGCCGAGCATGGGGTTGGAGCTGCCCCAGCGCCCCGGGCCGACGAGGATGTAGCGCTCGCCGTCGAGCCGGTCGTTTATCTCTCCCACGGCGCGCGCGACGTCGGCGAAGTCCGCCTGCTTGCCGTAGATCTCTGGGTCGACGAAGACGATGTGCCGCGTGCATTCCAGCCTGCCGTTGGCGACCATGCGGTCGCCGCGCAAGATGGTCTTCTCAGGCGGCGTGTCGGGGATTTTGACGCGGCCCTTGTCGTCGTAGACGGAGAGCGGCCGCAGCTGTACGAGGGTGAAGCGGTCGTCGCCGACCTCGTAGGCGAACTCCATATCCACGGGGAGCTGAAGCTCCTCTTCAAAGAGCACGAGGAGCTTTTTCAGCCGCGCAAAGAGCTTAGGGCAGCGGCCGGGCAGCTCCGAGAAGGTGAACACCGGGCGCGGCGCGTTCATGTTGCCGGGGTCGGTGTGTATCCAGTGGAAGGCGTTGTCGTCGAACCACTGCAAATAGGAGGGGGCCGTTTTGTGTTTTTTCAGGACCTCCTTGATGGTGGCGGCGATGTGCTGCGAGGTGAACTTATGGCGCTCAATATCGACATAGTCGTAATGTTCCTGTGAGTGCGTCACAATCTCGTGCGGCTTCGTCCCTTCGGGACGGAGGTTGGGATTTGTGAGATAGAAGGTCCTCGCATAGGCTCTGTCGACGGTGCGTGTGCCGAGGCCGAAGCAGATGCGCACGACGCCGTCCTCCTTCCTGATTCGCGGCGATGGACGGCGGAAGACCTGTGAAAAGGCGGCTCCCGCAAGCTCTGGATAGAACATGTTCCCATACCGGCGTCCTTCGATCGGCTGGATCAGCACGGCCATGCGCTCTCCGCCCCACTGGATGCCGTGTTTGCGTTTATATTCGCGCGCGGCGGGATTATAGGTGGAGGCGTAGACGATCTTTATCGCCTCCTCAAGCTCGGCGCGGCGTTCCTCCCGCGTGCCGGCGTTGGAGGAAAAACGTGTCGCGTACTTTCCCGCGAAGGAGAGGTTGACGTCGTCCTCCAGCGTCGAGGAGGAGCGGATGGAGATGGGGTCGCAGATCAGGTCCAAAATCTTTTCAAGCGGATCATTGAGCGAGGGCGGCAGGCTGGCCGCCCGGCATATTTTATAAAGCTCCGGCGCGTCCGAGTGCGCGCGCAGATTCATCAGCCGCTCCCAGAGATTGTTTTGCTCCATGAATTCGTTGAAGACCGAGGTCGTGATGACGAAGGAGTATTTTGGCAGATGTACGTCCTCCAGCAGCCCGTTCTTCTCCAGGATATGGTGCGCGAAGGATAGGCCCTTTGCCTTTCCGCCAATGCGTCCGTCGCCGACGAGCCAGCCGCGTTCCTCATAAAAGGGGACCGGGTCGAAGCTTCTGTAGAAATCACCGTAATTCATAGCGTCCCTCCTATCAGTTTCCATCTTATCTCATGACTAAAAAACCATCATAGTAATTTATTATTATATATTATACTTTCGTTTCTTAAAAGCGGCAATCTGAGATAAAAAGGCACCTCCCGGCGGTCATTGTGATGCCGCACCTAAAACTATCCGCATAAAGCGATGAGGGGGCCTCTTTTCGGACGGAGCGCCGCTTCTTCCGAAAGAGGCCCCGCCTCCTTTTCTTCCATTTCCCAAACGGAAAACCGCTGCCGCGATAATGGCATAGCGCCGTATAAAAGTGATTATTGACACAAATGGTGCGAAATGATTAAATATACTACGCAGATATCGATAAAAATAAATCGATATTAGGAGGAGGAAAAATAACGGCGGCGTCCGTACCTCCATAAAATAGAAAAACTCTCAATAGGAAGGATGATCCCCATGTCAAACATCATTATCGCCCCCGGCAAATATGTGCAGGGTAAAGGCGAGCTCTCGAAGCTCGGCGGCTATGTGGAAAAACTAGGCTCCAAGCCCTTTATCCTCGTCAGTCCCTCTGGTATGAAGCGCGTGAAGGAGCCCATCGCGAAGAGCTTCGGCGCGACGCCGCTCGTCTTTGAAGAATTCTGCGGCGAATGCAGCAAGAAAGAGATAAATCGCCTTCTCGAAAAGCTGGGCGACTGCGACGTCGTCATCGGCGCCGGCGGCGGCAAGATCCTCGACACCGTGAAGGCCGTCGCCCACTACGCGAAGAAACCCGTCGTCATCGTGCCGACGATCGCCTCGACCGACGCTCCCTGCAGCGCCCTCTCCGTCATATATTCCGACGAAGGCGTCTTTGAAGAATACCTCTTCCTGCCCGCAAACCCGAACCTGGTGCTTGTCGATACCGACATCGTTTCGGCAGCGCCCGCGCGCCTGCTCGTCAGCGGCATGGGCGACGCGCTCGCGACGTATTTCGAGGCCCGCGCGGTAAAGGCCTCAGACGCCGGTACCTGCGCCGGCGGCAAGGCGACGAACGCCGCAATCGCGCTTGCGAAGCTCTGCTACGATACGCTGATCGAAAACGGCCTTCGCGCGAAGCTCGCCGCCGAGCGCCACGCCTGCACCAAAGCCGTCGAAAACGTCATCGAAGCCAACACCTTTCTCAGCGGCATCGGCTTTGAAAGCGGCGGGCTCGCGGCGGCGCACGCCGTACACAACGGGCTCACCGTCCTTGAGGCGAGCCATCAGTTCTACCACGGCGAGAAGGTCGCCTTCGGAACGCTCGTGCAGCTGGTGCTCGAAGACGCCCCCACCGAAGAGATAGAAGAAGTGCTCGACTTCTGCCTCGAAGTCGGCCTTCCCGTCTGCCTTGAAGATATCGGCATCGTCGATCCGAAGCCCAAAGAGATCATGGCGGCGGCGGAGGCGACCTGCGCGCCCGCCGAGACTATTCACGCCATGCCCTTCGAGGTCACGCCGGACAAGGTCTACGCCGCGATCATGGGCGCCGACGCGCTCGGCCGCTTCTGCAAGGGCAAATAATAAATTTACCGTCAGCACCCCAGGCCCTTCGGCACGCCGCCGGAGGGCCGTTTTTGTTTTTTCCGGCGGCGATTTGCGCGGCAATCATAAAAAACACACAACGTGATGGTAGAATAGAGCGATATGAATAAAAAGGACGGGGCCCCGGAGGGATAAAAACAATGGCTGAAAAAAAACGCCTCTACCTAATGCGGCACGCGAAGCCCGAGCTGCCGATGAACGGACGGATATATTACGGGCAGACCGACTACCCGCTCTCCGCAGCGGGGATCGCGGCGGCGGAAGAGACCGGAGAATACCTAAAGGGTAAAATTACCTTTGATCATCTATACGCGAGCGATATGATACGGGCGCAGCAAACGGCGAAGCTCGTCGCCCCCTACCTCCCGATCATCACCGTTCCCGCGCTTCGCGAGGTCAGCCTCGGCGAATGGGAGGGACGCGGCTATGACGAAGTCCGTGAGCAGTTTCGCGAGATATACGAGGCGCGCGGCGTGAAATTTGCCGAGGTGGCCCCTCCGGGGGGCGAGACCTTCCGTGAACTCCAGCGGCGCACGGCGCCGGCCTTTGAAGAGATACTTTCCGCCCACGAAAGCGGCAACATCCTTATCGTGGCGCACGGAGCGGCGATCTGGAGCGTTATGGCTGACCGCTTCGGCCTCGACCTCAACGAGATGTTCTTCTTCTCGCAGGACTACTGCGGCATTCACGTCGTGGAACCGGCGAACGGCCGTTTGCGGCTCTGTCAGTACAACTGGCTCCCGCTGCTTAAAGCGGAAGGATAAAACATCCGGGCCTCGTAGCCCGTGAAAAGGTGGCGTCAAGATGAAAAGAAAAAGAAATAGAGGCGGCGTGACGGCGGTCCTGGTGGCGGTGGCAGTTTTGGCGATGCTTGCCGCGACGGCGTGGCTTGTGCTGGGCATGATGAAAAGACACAATACCGAACGTGGGCTTGCCTATTTAGAAAGAGGCGACTACACACAGGCCGCGCTCTGCCTGGAAAAGGCGGCGCGCTATTCCCTGCGCCCCGACGCCGCGGTGCTCTTCCGCTTAGCGGAGGCGAGACTGCGGCTCGGCGACCCTGCGAAGGCGAAAGACAGCCTTGAAAAGGTCATCGCCATAGAGCCCCGGAACGCCCCCGCGAGATATGAGCTGGGGAAAATATACATTGGAGAGAAAAACTTCGGAGAGGCAAAAACCGAAATCACGGCGCTTGAAGAAATAGGCACGGAAGAGGCCCGCGAATATGCCGCCGAACTCAAAACGTCGATCCAGACAGGAGCGGTAAGGGGATTCTTTGACGAGCTCCTGAAAAAAATCATTCCCGGCGGCGTCCCCGACGCCCTGAAAAATATTGTCCCCGGGACCGAAGAATGACCTCCCACGGGAGAAAGGACCAAATACGCGATGCGGATAGAATATAAAGCGCCCTTGGCGGCGTTTTTGCTGCTTGGGCTGACGGCGTTTCCGGCATTCAGCGCCGACGCGCCGAAGGTGATAGATGTCGAGAAGAGCCCTCTTCATAAGAGCTTCTTCGAGATTCCCGTCGCGGTGGTGCCGCGCGCGGGCTACAACTTTAAAAAGACGGAGTCGGGCGTCGCCGATAACGGCAAAAAAGTTTCTCTGGACGCGGTGCTGCTCCACATGCCCTATACGCGGCTGCTCGACGAAATAACGAACGACTGCCTGAAAAAAGAGAACATGGAGGTCAAATCGCGCTTCTCCTTTATCTGGAACGGCAGCTCCGCCGAGCTCCTGAAAATATTCCAGCCCAACGGCAAAGTCGTGATCGGCAAATGGGTGCTGATCGTAGACCGCGGCGCTGATGCCTGCTGGATGATAAGCGGGGCCTACAACGCCAAAGACGCTAAAGCCGCGCAGGCGGTGCTGGATACCATAAAGAGCGCCTGGTGGCCTGTGGATGCGGCGCCGGCCGCCGTCGGCACGCTGCCCGCGAACATCGACACCGAAGGGACTCCTTTTCGCATCGCGGGCTTCCGGCAGGACTCGCTGATATACACGAAGGACGGGCACATACCGACACAGGATGAGGATCAAGCCCTCTTTGTGATTTCCCACTTTTCCGGCGAATACATCCCCGCGGAAAAACGCGAGCCTTTTGCGGAAAGACACATCGCCGAGGTCGAACGGGGGGCGAAGCTTGAGATAATATCGCAGACGCAGGAAACGATAAACGGGCTTCCCGCGGTCGTTACCGTAGCCTATACCGAGAGCGATCCGCGGGCCCTCATCTATCAGGCGGCCGTATTCAAATCCTTCAAGGTGACGCTGCTCGTGGGCATTGCCCGCGGGAACATCCCCGGAAACCTTGAAAGTTTCCATAAACTTACAGCCTCCTACAGCGAAAGCTGACGGTAAAAGCAAACCGTTGAAAGATGGTGAACAACCAGGCCCAGGCTGCGGAACTCATCATCGAGCGCGGCGAGGCGCGCGGCGGCAGGCCTATGAGAGCAAGGCGGCGGAGGTCAGAAACGCCGCGCGCGATATCGCCGCGACCCAGAGCGGCCATGTGATGCGTATGATCTCGCAGGCAGGGCCAGGCGGCCTTCCTTGACGGCCGTGCGCCGGTCTGCGTGCTTAAAGCCGCTAATCAGCGGCTTCCTAAACCCGCATGCAGACGAACTGGAAAGGCAAACCGCAAAAATTTGCAAAAAAGTATTGCGCCAACCGCAGGAGTCGTGATAGACTAACATTTGTGCAAGCGGACCCGTAGCTCAGCTGGATAGAGCGACTGCCTCCTAAGCAGTAGGTCATCGGTTCAACTCCGGTCGGGCCCGCCATTAAATAAGACAATCGCAGTCAGGGCTTAGGCGGTTCGCCTAAGCTCTTCTTTTACCTTTTGGTTCAAAATTAAAAACCGAAATCATCCGCGAAGGCGATGTCTACCGCCATTTCGTACTTCAAAGCAGGCTCGGCAAAGCTATTATTTGAATCTAAATACGCGACGAGATAATATCTCTTGTCACTGCGATATCTTCTATTCTTAAAGGTGAACTTAAGCCGAGAAATACGTTTTGCCGCCTCCGGCTCACGGCTTTTTGCCTCAAATGTCACTTCATTGGAAATTTTCTCGTTATCCTCAGAGACAAAAAACAATTTATAGGCAGCCTCCTTGACGACATCCGTCACCGGCTCTATCTGATAGAACTCCAGCGACTGCGCCAGGCTGGTAATCTTTTTCGTGGTGCTGATAAAATCTATCGCCGCGAGCCTCGTCTCCTGATGTCCGACAGCCGTCCTCACATCCAGCACGGGGATCAGCATCTCTTGCGGGGATACGCCGCCATGCACGTAATTCTGCCCGCCGCCAGCCGTTTTAAAGATACTCGTCCCGGAAGGAACTGCTACATTCAAAGGACAGCCTCCTAAAAACACGGATATATCATAATTTTTCACGCCGTCCGCATCAATGAGATCACGGCCTATGACATAGCGCTTACCTATGTAAAATCCCTTGAGCTCCGAGGCGCTAATTTTGTCATACTCCCGTATTTTGTCGCGTTTATATATAAAACCGTGATCAGCGGTAATTATAAAATGCCTTGCCGACACGTCCTCCGTCAGGCGACGAATCATCCGGCGTATTTCTTTTACTGATTCAGCGCAGGCGGAAAAGACCTCGTTCTCCGTATTTGCCTTGTCGCCGCGCGCATCTATCTGATTATGGTAGACATATATAAC
>CAKSWL010000056.1 GCA_934511335.1 uncultured Cloacibacillus sp.
TCTATACCCACGGAGAGATGCTGCCGGCGCACGCCTATCCGGAACTCAAGAAATATCCTCACCTCAAGGGCAACTTCGGCACCGCCTGGCAGAACCAGCAGCGGGAATTTGCCGACATCCCCGCCCCGGTCCTCTTCACCACCAACTGCCTGATGCCGGTAAAACCCTCCTACGCCGACCGCGTCTTCACCACCGAGGTCGTCTCCTATCCGGGGCTGGTCCACATCGGAGAAGATAAAGATTTTTCGCCCGTCATCGAGAAGGCGCTCGCGCTCGGCGGCTGGGACGCGGACAAGAGCTTCACGGGCATCAACGGCGGCGAAATGGCGACGACCGGTTTCGGCCACGGCGCGGTGCTTGCCGCGGCGGACAAGATCGTGGCGGCGGTCAAGGCGGGGGATATCCGGCACTTTTTCCTCGTCGGCGGCTGCGACGGCGCGAAGCCGGGCCGCAACTACTATACGGAATTTGTGAAGCAGTGTCCCCCCGATACCGTCATCCTCACGCTCGCCTGCGGCAAATACCGCTTCAACGACCTAGACCTTGGGACGATCGGCGGTTTTCCGCGCATCATGGACATGGGGCAGTGCAACGACGCCTACAGCGCCATCCGCGTCGCCGTGGCCCTCGCGGAGGCTTTCAAGTGCGGCGTGAACGACCTGCCGCTCTCGCTGGTCCTCTCCTGGTATGAACAGAAGGCCGTCTGCATCCTGCTGACGCTGCTTTACCTCGGGATAAAGAACATCCGGATAGGCCCCACGCTTCCGGCCTTTGTCTCCCCCAACGTGCTGAACTTCCTCGTCGATCACTACAACATCGCGCCGATCAGCACTCCGGAGGAGGATATGCGGGAGATTTTAGGCAAAACCTCCCGCTGATAAAAAAAAAAGAGGACGGAAAGGCGCTTCGGCGTTGTTTTCGCCCTCTTTTTTCGATATTCACCGCGATCTTCGTTCTATCTCAATGGGCACGCTGTTCCTGATTTTGGCGCCGGTGTTTCCTTAAGGGGCGAATTGGCGGTACGCTGGGAGGGCGTTCGCTCCTATCCAAACGCCGTAAATGCGGCGCGCGCCGCAGGGGGCGGACGCCATTCGCGAAGAGGCCGCCAGGCAAAACTAGGGCCCGCGGCGGAGCTTGTCCTTTTAAGCCCCGCGCAGACCCTCGTTTTGCCTTTTTGCTATTGCCTTACTTGCTTTTAACGTAGAAATTTATCGGCTTTACCATGTAGGCGTTGTCCGGCATATTGTTGGTGGTCACGTAGCCAGGCTCGGCGTCTATCAGGTGCGGCAGGCGGTTGACGATCGTGGCGCAGGTCAGTTCGACCGTTGCCGGACGGTTGACGACGATGGTCGTCTCCGGCTCGCCGTAAAGCGTCCATTCGTTTTTGTCGAACTCGTCGGGCGCGTAGACCTTGCCGACGCACTCCGTCTCCAGCGTGATCCCCTCCGCCGTCTCCGTGGTCACGATCGCCGACATGCCGGTGGCGTCGCCGGCCTTGACCGTCATCCCCAGCGTCTGTGAATGCAGATCCTCTTTGTGCGTGCAGGGGACGCAGCGCTGCGTCTGCGAGACTACGGTGAGGCCGAGCCTGTCGCAGAGCCAGCCGTTCTGATTCCACATGTACGAGGGAATATAATCGCCCTTTTCGACCAGGGCTTTGATCTCTTCCGAGGAGAGGCTGTTGTAATTGCCGATCTCTTTTTCAAATTCCTCCTGCGTCAGTCCCGCGCCGTGGCCTTTGGCCAGCGCGATGCCGTAATCTTCCACGTTGTAGCTGCTGTACCCGTGTATCTTGGTGATCTTTGCGGACGACCCGGCGAGATTCGTCACCAGCGTGCCCCAATAAAGATCAGGGTAGCCGCTGCCGCAAAGCGTGCAGCCATGCTCCTTGGCCAGCGCGTCAAGTTCTTTGGTGATGTCCGGCGACGAATTCCACGGATAGAGGGCCTCTTCACAGGTGGATATCGCGTTGACTCCGCTGCGGGCGCAGATGGAGAAGGCCTCTTTCAGTTCCGTCATCGTGCTGCGCGTGGCGATGATGCAGACGTCGGGCTTCGTCTCCTCAAGCACCGCGCCGGCCTCCGACGCGGGGGATATTTTTACGCCCAGAGGCTCGCCGCCGATGATTTCGCAGACGTCTTTGCCGATGACGGCCGGGTTCATATCGAATGCCGCAACCAGTTCGCCGCCCTTTACCAGCGCATAACGCATGAGGTATTTGCTCATTTTGCCGCATCCATATTGTGCGACTCTGACTTTACGCTCCATTGATAATTACCTCCGTCGAAAAGTATTTGTAACTTGGCAGTTTAAATGATAGAGTTTATACCAGCTATAAAGTCAAGCCTTGATTGAGTATTATTTCACCTGCACAGGTATCTGTATTTTATAAAACATTTTACGGCTCACGGTGTCAAAGACAGGGAAATCGACGATCACTTCGCAGATATAATCGCCGGCGAGCTCAAAGCCGCGTTCCTTAATCTCCGCCAGCAGGCGGCGTGCGTTTTTCGCCTCGTTGAGGCAGTCGTCGGAACAGAGACAACAGTAGAGGCCGCCCGGCAGCGGCTCGCATTTTTTGTCCATTTCCCCGTCTGCGAAGAGAAAGACCTCGTTTGCGTAGAAATTGCCGGACATCAGCCGTTCGCGCCGCATGATCGTCCCCACGTTGCAGAAGTAGGTTATCGGCAGGTCGCTAGATATCAGGTCTTCTTTGAGTTCGCGAAGCATGAATTCATAGCCAGCGCCGTCCGTTTCAAAAAAATTTCGCTGCGAAGGGTAAGAGTAGATGCGGCGCTCGGGAATATACTCAATAAAAATGACGTCGTTTTTGGGCAGAGCCTCATAGCGCCTGTAGTTGTCCAGCGTGCGCGCGATCGCCCGTTTGCTGCGCTCCAGCGCCGCTATCTGCCCGTCGATGTCCGCGCTTTGTCTGGCGAGCATCTCTAAGATGGCCGACGTATCGCCGCGGTCCAAACACTCTTTGACCTCTTTGAGCGTCATCCCGTAGGATTTCATATACTGGATCATGTCGAGCCGCGCCGACTGCATGATATGGTAATAACGGTAGCCGCTTCGCCCGTCGGTCATGTGCGGCCTCAGCAGCCCCTTGCGTGCGTAAAGCCGCAGCGTTTGCTCCGAGATATGGTTGAGCTTCGCCATCTGTCCGATAGAGAGCCGCTGGAAATCCATCGCCGATCACCTCACAGACATTATACATTATATAATGTTTTATGGCGTTTTTTGCACACGGTGCAGCGGTTCCGCAAAGAGCCTCCCGCCGCAGCCGGCCGCGCCCGCTCCCACGGCCGTCCGGCAATTTACGCGCGGCGCGTAGAGGCGGGCGTTCAGGTTTTCGGCTATACCATAGAAAGAAAATACCGGTGGACGCGCTCGTCATCCGTGATCTCCGGATGGAAGGCCGTGGCGAGCATGTTTTTCTCCCGCGCCGCCGTTATCCGCCCGCCGCAGCGCGCGAGCACCTTTACGCCGCCGCCTGCGGCCGAGATATACGGCGCGCGGATGAAGGGCATTTCAATATCTTTCTGCCCCGCGAATTCGCCGTGCGCGACGAAGCTGGAGAGCTGGCGGCCGTAGCCGTTGCGGCGCACGGCGATATCCATGACCGCGAAATGACGGCGTTCGTCGTTTTCTATCTCCTTCGCGAGCAGGATCATCCCCGCGCAGGTGCCGTAGACGGGCAGTCCGTCCGCGATCATCTCTTTCATCGGCGTGAAGAGGCCGAGTTCGCGCAGCAGCCGGCCCTGCGCCGTACTTTCGCCTCCCGGCAGTATCAGCGCGTCCAGCCCTTCTAAGTGGGCGCGCCGGCGGATCTCAACGGGCTCCGCGCCGATGTGCGCGAGCATCGCGCAGTGTTCGGCGAAGGCCCCCTGCACCGCGCAGACTCCGACTCGAGGAATCCTTTTCTTCATTTTCCGCGCTCGGCCATCAGCACGGCGATTTCGCTTTCGTTGATGCCGACCATCGCGCCGCCGAGGTCCTCGGATATTTCGGCGAGTATCTTGGGGTCGTTATAGTTGGTGACGGCGCGGACGATCGCCGCGGCCCGCTTCTCCGGATTGCCCGACTTGAAGATGCCGCTGCCGACGAATACGCCCTCCGCGCCGAGCAGCATCATCAGCGCCGCGTCGGCGGGAGTGGCCACGCCGCCCGCCGCGAAGTTGACCACCGGCAGCCGGCCGTTCTCATGCACCTCGCGCAGCAGCGCATAGGGGACCCGCAGTTCCTTCGCCGCCTCGAAGAGTTCGTCTCCGCGCATGGAGACGACGCGCGCGATCTCCGCCTGCATCGCGCGCATGTGGCGTACCGCCTGCACCACGTCGCCGGTCCCCGGCTCGCCCTTCGTGCGGATCATCGTCGCCCCCTCTTCGATGCGGCGCAGCGCCTCGGAGAGGTCCCGCGCGCCGCAGACGAAGGGGACGCGGAAGGCGGTCTTGTCGATGTGGTAGACGTCGTCTGCGGGGCTTAGGACCTCGCTTTCGTCGATGTAGTCGATCTCTATCGCCTCAAGGATGCGCGCCTCGGCGATGTGGCCGATGCGGCACTTAGCCATCACCGGGATGCTGACGGCCTCCTGGATGCCCTTGATCATCTTCGGGTCGCTCATGCGCGAGACGCCGCCTGCCGCGCGAATGTCGGCGGGGATGCGCTCCAGCGCCATTACCGCGCAGGCTCCAGCGCCTTCTGCGATCTTCGCCTGTTCCGGCGTCGTCACGTCCATGATCACGCCGCCCTTGAGCATCTTCGCAAGATCGCGGTTCAGCTTTATCTGCTCTCTATCTTCCATTCTTTCTTCCTCCTGAATCATTTGCGGTAATTTCACAGCTGTGTGAGGGTATTTATAGTTTATAATTGTCATTGTTTCAATGGATAGATTCTATTTATTTTTTAATGACAGATGAGGTGGAACGATGATTTTTGATTTTATACGCGTCGGCAGGGGCGGCGGGGCGCTTTGGCGGCAGATATATGAGCAGCTCGCGGCGGCGGCCGACGGCGGGATGATCGCGCCGGTCACGAGGCTTCCCTCGATACGTGAGCTTGCGGAGGGGCTTTCGGTGAGCCGTTCACCTGTCGAGAACGCCTATGCGCGGCTCCAGCTCGACGGCTATATCATAAGCCGTCCGAAGAGCGGATTTTTTATCGCGCCGCGCAGGGCTGGAAACGGCGCAAGAAGCGGTGTGCCGCCGCGGGGCGCCGCCCCGCCGGCAAGGTACGACCTCAGCGCCGGCAGAATCGATGCGAAGTGCGCGGATATTTCGGCGTGGCGCCGCTGTCTGCGCGCCGCGCTGAAACGCGAGGACGAAATCACTTCGCGCGGCGATCCCCGCGGCGAGGCGGAGCTGCGCGTGCAGCTCGCCGCTTATGCCTATCGCGCACGCGGTGTAAAGTGCCGCGCGGAGGATATCGTCACCTCCTCCGGCACGCAGCAGCTGCTTTCGCTGCTCTGCCGCGCCCTGGGGAAAAAGGGGCGTGCGGTGCTTGAAAGCCCAGGCTTCGAGCAGGGGGAACGGGTGCTGCGCGATTATGGTTGGGATGTTTCGATCGTCGAGGAGTCCGCGGAAACGGCAGAGAGGCTAGCCGGCGCGGATGTTTTTATGGAGATCGCCTCAAAGCGCCCGCGGCGCTCCTTCGCCCAGCGCACCAGGCGCAGAGGCGCGCTGGCGGAATGGGCGCGCGAAAAGGGACGCTTCATAATTGAGGACGACTACAACGGCGAACTGTGCTACCTTGCGCGTCCCATCCCTGCGATGCAGCCGCTTGCGCCCGACAATGTCGTCTATATCGGCAGCTTTTCCCAGCTGCTGCTGCCCTCCGTGCGCGTCGCCTACATGGCGCTGCCCGCGCGGCTGGCGGAGAGCTGCGCGGCGGCGGCCCGTTTTTACGACCCGACGTCGAGCAAGATAGAGCAGCTTTCACTGGCCGGATATATCCGCGACGGGTATCTTGAACGCCACCTGCGGCGCTGCCGAAAGGCGTATCTGCGCAAAAGCCGCCTGTTTGCAGAGGCGCTGGACCGCGCGTTCGGGGATTTTCCCGCGCGGCGGCTGCTTGAGACGTCGACCTGTTTTGCGCTGGCGGCCGGAAGCGGCGCGGAGCGGATGCGGGAGGCCGCTCTTCGCGAGGGCGTTAAGGTCGATCTTGAGGGAAATGATATCCTGCTGTCTTTCGCCGGCATAGCCGAGGAAGATATCGGCGGCGCGGCCGCGGCGCTGCGGCGCGCCTGGCACCGCTGCCGGCAATAGGCTGCTTTGGCGCGTCGCAAGAGCCGCGGCGGCAGTCACGGCTGCGTATCGCCGGCTCCGCTCAAAGGCGCTCCCGCGGCTGAATATTTTGGTGTATAATGAAATGGTAAAAAATGAAATAGTTTTACTTTAGGAGGTATATAGATGGAATGGTTCGCTGCGCAGCCCGCGCCTTTACAGGCGCTGATGGCTGGGATCTTCACCTGGGGAGTCACGGCGCTCGGCGCGTCCGGCGTTTTTTTCGCGAAGCGCCCGAGCCAGAGGCTGCTTGACGTCATGCTCGGCTTTGCCGGCGGCGTGATGATCGCGGCGAGCTATTGGTCGTTGCTCGCCCCCGCGATCGAGATCTCGGAGGAGCTGGGCTATCCCGGATGGCTGCCGCCGTTAGTCGGATTTCTCGCGGGAGGGGGGACGCTGCGCCTGCTGGATATGGCGATGCCGCACCTCCACCCGGGGATGGCGGAGACGCATCCCGACGGTCCTCCCTCGACGCTGCGCCGCACGACGCTGCTGGTGCTTGCGATAACGCTGCACAATATTCCGGAGGGACTCGCCGTCGGCGTCGCCTTCGGCGCGATCGGGGTGCTGCCGCAGGCGACGGCCGCAGGGGCGGCGGCGCTGGCGCTGGGCATGGGGCTGCAAAATTTCCCCGAGGGTCTCGCCGTATCGATGCCGCTGCGCCGCGAAGGACTTTCGCGTTCCAAAGCCTTTTTCTACGGACAGCTTTCGGCGATCGTCGAGCCGGCGTTCGCCTTCGTCGGCGCGCTGCTCGTCTATGTCGCGCGCCCGCTTTTGCCCTACGCGCTGGCCTTCGCCGCGGGGGCGATGATCTTCGTCGTCGTCGAGGAAACGGTCCCCGAGTCGCAGGCCTCGGGCCACGGTGATCTCGCGACGACGGGATTTCTTCTCGGTTTTGCGGTGATGATGGTGCTTGACGTCGCGCTGGGCTAATGCCGCGCCGGTAAAGAGCAGCCGGGAAATTTTTCCAGGCGCGGCGCGTATTGCCTCCGCCGGGAGCTACGCGCACCGCCGGCATCGCGTCCCTTGTGATCTTTCCGGCCGCCGCCCGCGCGCCCGTCCCGCGGGCGGCGCCTCTTACGCCGCTTTTTTCGTTCTCTTTTATGTTATACTTACATAATCTCTTATGGCATTTTTTGTAAAAATGCCTCTAATGGTGGTTTTGTGTGAGAATTATTTATAGACGCAGTTTTCGCCGGCATTTGCGCCGGTATCTTTAGGAGGAATCGTCTTGGATAATCAGATAGCTCTGGTCGCCGGTGAGGGAACGCTTCCCATAGCGATAGCAAGCAGGCTGACGGATAACGGCAATCCGCCGGTCGTCTATTCTATCAGAGAGAGTATCGGCGAGCTGTCTAAGTACGCGCTTGACGTCATAAATATTACGAAGCCCGATTTTGGTTTTACGATCAAGGATATGAAGAAACGCGGCGTAAAAAGCATAATCATGGCGGGTACGGTCTCAAAGACGCTCGTCTTCAAGCCGTCGTTGTTCGACCTCACGACGCAGCGTTTTCTCGCCGGCCTGCTCTTCCGCGACGATCATTCGATCTTGGGGGCGATCGTCGATTTCCTTGAAAAAGAGGGCTTTAAAGTGCTCAGTTACCGCGACATCGTCCCCGACCTGCTCGCAAAAAGCGGTCAGATCGCCGGACGCGCTCCCTCTAAGGAAGAGCTTGACGACGCTGATTACGGTTTTTCGATCTGCAAGGCCGTCGTTCCGCTCTCTTTTGGACAGACGGTCATCGTCAACAAGCGGTCTGTAGTGGCCGTGGAGGCGATGGAAGGCACGGACGCGACGCTGCTGCGGGCGGGTTCCCTCTGCAAGGGCGGCACGGTCGCGAAGATGATGCGTATCGACCAAGACGAACGCTACGATATCCCCACCGTCGGCCCCGACACCCTGCGCCACATGGCGCAGGCGAAACTCACCTGCCTCGCGCTGCATGCAGGATGGACGCTGATCCTTGAGCCGGACGAGTTTAGGGACGTCGCCCGGCGGGAAAATATCTCCGTGATAGGTGTCGAGGTTTGTCGATCTTTATAAGCTCCGGCGAAGCCTCGGGGGATCACTACACGGCGCATCTCGCCATGAGCCTCCGCGCCCGCGGCTACGACGGCGACATCTGGGGGATGGGCGGCGTCGAGTCGCGCGCGGCGGGGATACGTGTAGAATGGCCCGGCGAACGGCTCCAGCTACTCGGCCTGACGGAGGTCGTCTCCGCGATCCCCTCGATATTCGCGCTGCGGCGCGAGATGGTGGCGCGTATCCTTGATTCTTCGCCCGAGGCCGTCATCGTCTGCGACAGTCCCGACTACCACATGCACCTGATATCGAAGCTGCGCTCCCGCGGCTATCGAGGGCGCGTTTTTTACATTTCCCCGCCCTCCGTCTGGGCCTGGCGCAGCGGCCGCGCGAACGACCTGCGCCGCGACGTCGACGAGTGCCTGCCGCTATTTAAGTTTGAACATGAATATCTGCTTTCACGGGGCTGCGTAAGCAACTGGCGCGGCCACCCGCTGGTCGAGGAGTTCAGAAAACTCGCCTTTGAGCCTTCGCCGGCGGAGGGGCTCTTCGACCGTGAACGCATGGTGGCCTTTCTCCCCGGAAGCCGGCGGAGCGAGATAAGGGCGCTGCTGCCGATGATGCGCGAGGCCGCGGCCGCTCTCGCGGCAAGAGGCTGGCAGCCTGTCTTCTCCGTCGCGCCGGGGCTCAACTCGGCGGTGCGCGACAGCATGATGGCGGAGTTTACCCGCGACGGCATCCCATTTTACGACGGGCCGGGACACGACCTGATGGCCGCCGCGCGCTGCGCCGTCGGCGCAAGCGGTACGATCACGGTGGAATCGCTGCTCCTTGGCTGCTATATGGTCGTCACCTATAAATTGAACCCGCTATCGGCGCTCGTCGCCCGCTGCGTCATCAAGACGCCCTATTACGCGATGGCCAACATCCTTGCGGGCGAGGAGATGTTCCCCGAGCTTTTGCAGGAAAAGGCCACCGTGAAAAATATTCTTGACCGCACGCTGGCGTGGCTGGAGGGCGGCGGCGGTTTCCGCGAGGAGGCCGAAAGGACGATGGCGCGCGCGCGGCTCACGCTCGGCGAAGAGGGCGTATATGATTTTTGGAGCCGGCGCATAATGGAGGTATCCGCCTGATGCTCAAGCTCACTAATAAAGATGAATGGTCGTCTTACCTCAGAGTCCTGAGGTACTGCATGCCGTACAAAAAGCGGCTTATCTACGCCGTCGTCTGCATGGTGCTGTCCGCGCTCGCCGCGATCGCGCCGCCGTGGCTCATAAAGAACGTCGTCGACGACGTGCTCATCCGCAAAGAGACCTATATGCTGAACCTTCTCTGTTTCAGCGTCATCTTTCTCTATATCCTAAAGGCCGCCTTCGCCTACGCGAACCTGTACCTCATGACCTGGGTCGGGCAGAAGGTGGTTATCGACATCCGCCTCGAACTTTACGACCATACGCAGCGGCTCTCGCTGCTGACGCTTTACAGCAGGCGTTCCGGCGAGTTCCTTTCGCGCATCACGAACGACGTGTCGACGCTGCAAAACATTCTGGCCTCGGTGGTTGTTGACTTTGTCGTGCAGGGAGTGACATTCGTCGGAATCATCGGGCTGCTGCTCTTTCTCAACTGGCGGCTGACGCTTGCGACGTTCCTGATAATCCCGGTTGCGGTTTTTGCCATCGACCGGGCCTCTTCGAAGCTGCGCCGAGTCGGCACGGTGATCCAGGAGCGGCTGGCGATGGTCGCCGCCATCGCGCAGGAGGCGGTGTCGTCAATCAAGATCGTCCGCTCCTTCGCCACGGAGGAAGAGGAGTACGAGCGTTTCAGAGAGGAGAGCAACCGCCACTTCAAGGCGCTGATGAAGGGAACGCAGGTCCGCGGCGTTCTTGAAGGCATCGTCGAAGTCATCCTCATCATGGCGCTTGCCGTCATCCTTTGGATCGGAGGACGTAACGTGATCGACGGCAAGCTCACCGCGGGCGGCCTGATCGCCTTCCTCACCTATATCGGCCTGCTCGTGCAGCCGGTGCGCGTGCTGAGCCGCGTCGTCAGCACGATACAGCAGGGAGCGGCCTCTGCGGATCGCGTCTTTGAGATCCTTGACGAGGCCAACGAAGTGCCGATCGCCGAGCGCCCCGTCGTCCATTCGCCGATGGACGGGCATGTGCGCTTTGAAGATGTTCATTTCAGCTATAACGATACCAAGCATGTCCTGAACGGCATCTCTTTTGATATAAAACCCGGCGAAAGGATCGCGATCGTCGGACCGACGGGCGCCGGTAAATCCACCATCGCCGACCTTGTGATGCGTTTTTACGACCCGCAGGGCGGCGCCGTCAAGGTCGACGGCATCGATCTCCGTGACCTTGAGCTGAAGTCCTACCGCCGCCAGATCGGCGTCGTCCCGCAGGATCCAGTCCTCATGAAGGGCACGCTTGCCTACAATATAGGCTACGGCTGCCGGAACATGACGAAGAAAGACCTTGAGCGGGCGGCGAAGATGGCCGGCATCTACGATTTCATCATGACGCTGCCGCGCGGCTTCGATACCGAGGTCGGCGAACGCGGCGTGACGCTCTCGGGCGGCCAGCGCCAGCGCGTGGCGATCGCGCGCGCCGTGGTGCGCGACCCGCGGATATTGATCATGGACGAGGCGACCTCCTCTCTTGACGCGCTCGTCGAACAGCAGGTACAGG
>CAKSWL010000057.1 GCA_934511335.1 uncultured Cloacibacillus sp.
CATCGCGATGGATGTAAACGACGGCGGCATCCGCTGCCTCTATTCGTCGCCCTCCTATGACCCGAACCCCCTCACCTGGGGCATCACCAACAAGGAGTGGGCCGCGCTCAACGACCATAACGAGAGGCCGATGATGAACCGCGCGATATCGGGGGCCTATCCCCCCGCCTCGACCTTTAAGATCGTCACCGGCTCGGCGATCCTTGAGAGCAGGACGGCCAACAGAAACACGACCGTCAACTGCCCGGGATATTTCGAGCTTGGCAACCGGCGCTTCCGCTGCTGGAAACACAGCGGGCACGGGCGGGAAAATATCGTAAACGCCCTCCGCGATTCGTGTGACGTCTACTTTTACCAGCTGTCGAACCAGATGGGGATCGACCGGCTGATAAAAATGGCGGATAAATTCGGCGTAGGCCGGAAGACGGGGATCGACCTGACGGGCGAGGCCTCGGGGACGCTGGCCGGCCCTGCGTGGAAAAAACGGCGGATAAAGGAGAACTGGTACGGCGGCGACACCGTGAACTACTCTATCGGACAGGGCTATGTGCTGATGACGCCGCTCCAAGTATTAAGAGCCTACGCAGCGCTCGCAAATGGTGGTAAACTTTTAAGGCCGAGACTCAGTACTGCCGCTGCAGTCGAAAGTGAACCGCTTGAGGTCTCGCCGGTGGTGTTGAAGTTGATACAGCAGGGCGTACAGGAGGTCACGCGGAGCGGGACGGGAAAGAGGGCCAGCTCTTACGGGGTCAAAGTCGCGGGCAAGACCGGCACGGCGCAGAATTCACACGGCGACGACCACGCCTGGTTCGTAGGCTACGCCCCCGCCGATAATCCGAAATACGCGGTCGTCGCGATCGCGGAGGCCGGAAAGGGAGGCTCGTCGGTCGCCGCCCCGATAGTGGGAAAGATGTTGAATTTCCTCGTGAACGGGAAACGGTATGTCGAGCCAAAACCGCTCGAAGAGGCAAAGAATCCCGCCGCGCGGACTGAAAACGCAAACGCGGGCGAGAATCGCTGATTTTTCGTTATCGAAGAACTTGCTTATTAGGGGTGCTGAAAGATGATTCAGTTAAAAGGCAGACAGGCGGGATTTTTAAGATGCGTCGTTCCCGCCGATATGAGCGAACGTCAGATGTTTGAAGGCTTTAATTCGCTTCTTTCGACGGGCAGCCGCCTGCTCGCCGGCAGTGAAATAGAGATAGATTTGCAGACGCGCCGCTTTTCTCCGGCGCTGCTGATGAAAATTTGGAAAATTTTCATCGAGCCGAGCGGCTGTTCCGTCTCCACCTGGATAGTCGCCGACCCGCAGTCCAGAGAGGCCCTCGAGCGGATGGGCTTTCGCACCTCGTCCGGCGAGCATCCGCCGGAACGTTGCGAGAAAAAAGAGACGCGGACGCCGGACGGCATCTATCCCGGCTTCGTCTATTTCGGCACGCTTCGCGGCGGCCAGAACATCGGACACGCGGGCGACGTGGTGATAATCGGCAACGTCAACCAGGGAGCCGAAGTCGCGGCGAAAGGCAATGTGACGGTGATCGGCCGCATCTGCGGCCTAGTCCACGCGGGCTGCGGCGGCAGCGACGAGATGACGGTGGTCACGCGCTCGCTGGAGGCCGGCCAGGTGCGTATCGGCACGAAGGTCGGCATGATCGACAGAGGGTCCCCCTTTTGGGGCAAGGCCGTCACAGTCAGGATATCAGACAACGAAGTGCAGGTCGCGCCATGGCCGGCACTGTAAAGGAGGATGCAGTTTTGGGGTGCAGAATAATCGTAATTACTTCGGGTAAAGGCGGCGTCGGCAAAACGACGACCACGGCAAATCTGGCGGCGGCGCTCGCTTCGGAGGGGTACCGGGTCGTCGCCATCGACGGCGACGTAGGGCTGAGAAATCTAGACGTCGTCATGGGCCTTGAGAACCGTATCGTATATACGCTCATCGATGTGATAGAGGGCAACTGCCGCTTAAACCAGGCGCTAATTCGCGACAAACGTCTGGAAAACCTCTATATGATCCCGACGGCGCAGTCAAAGACGAAGGACGCCGTGTCGGCCGAGCAGATGGAAAAGCTCTGCGGCGACCTGAGCCCGGATTTTGACTTTATCCTCATCGACAGCCCCGCCGGCATCGAGTCCGGATTCAGGAACGCGGCGGCGGGGGCGATGGAGGCGCTCGTCGTCACCACGCCGGAGGTCTCGGCGGTGCGCGACGCGGACCGGATCATCGGACTGCTCGAGTCGATGGACAAGGCCCCCATCCAGCTCATCGTGAACAGGATACGCCCTGATATGGTGAAGCGCGGCGAGATGCTCGGCGTGCAGGACGTGCTCGATATCCTCGCGGTGGATCTAGTGGGGATGATCCCCGACGACGAATCGATCGTTATCTCGGCCAACCGCGGCGAGCCTCTGATATTCTCGGGAAACACGAAAGCCGGCGCGGCCTATAAAAATATCTCCAAGAGACTCTGCGGCGAAAAGGTCCCCTTCCTGGATCTCTCGAAGGATGAGGGCGGCATCTTTGCCTCGCTGCGCAGACTCTTCTCTAAAGGTTAGGTGAGATTTGATGGGAATCTTTGACTGTATCAGCAGCCTTTTCGGCTCGCAAAAGAGCGGCTCCGTCGCCAAGGAGCGTCTGCAGCTCGTGCTCATACACGACCGGAACGACATTTCGCCAGAGATATTGACGGCGCTGCGCGCCGATTTGATAAACACGATAAAAAAATATCTCGATATCGACGAGACGGGGATAGAGCTCGACCTCAACAGGGAGGATCATTCCGTGGCGCTGCTGGCCTCCATCCCGCTGAAAAACATGCAGCGCCCCATCAGGGGAAGGAAGAGGACGGGAGAGACGAAAAAACAATGATTTTCCCCGTTGAATCCGGATCATCAGTCAATGGCTGAAAAGTATTCCACGAGCTGGAGCGACATTCGTTGCTATACCGACTGGGTGATGGTCGCGGTGACGCTGGTCCTCTTCTGCTTCGGCCTCGCCGCGATCTACAGCGCGAGCGCCTCGTTTGCGAAGGGGGAAGCGGCCGTCTCGGGATTCGTCGTCAGGCAGGCGGTCTGGGGGATGATGGGCGCGGCCGTTTATTTGGCGGTGCTCAAGGCCGATTACCGGAACTTCATGAAATATGCTTGGCCCCTCTTTGCCGGCATCGTGATGATCTTTGTGGTGCTTCTTGTCGTGGGGCATACTGCGAAGGGATCGCAGCGGTGGTTCAACTTCGGCTTCTTCCGCTTTCAGCCTTCGGAGCTCGGCAAAGTGATCTTCGCTCTTGCGCTGGCCAGGCTTTGCTCGGCGCTGCCGCCCAACAGCGCACGCGGTATCGGCGCCGTCGTTCTCGTCGCCGGGACCGTAATCACGCCGATAATGATGCAGCCGGACCTTGGAAGCTCGCTGGTCTATGTGGTGATGCTCTTCGCCGTTTTTGTCGCGGCGGGCACGCCGGTGAGGATACTGGCTTCAATGGTGGGGGCGGGGGCGGCGATGCTGCCTCTCGGATGGCTGGTATTGAAGCCCTACCAGCGGATGCGCCTGCTGGTCTTTCTAGACCCGACGATAGATCCGCAGGGGGGGGGGTATAATGTCATACAATCGCGCATCGCGGTCGGTTCGGGAGGCCTTTACGGCAAGGGCTTTCTGCACGGCACCCAGGGAAAGCTTCATTTCCTGCCGGAACCGCACACCGATTTTATCTTCAGCGTATTTTCGGAGGAATTTGGCTTTATCGGATGCGCCGTCGTGCTTCTGCTCTTTGCGGTCCTGCTGTGGCGCATCCTGAAAGTTTCGCAGTACACCAAAGACCTGCAGGCGAAGCTCATGTGCGCCGCGATTGCGGCGTGGCTGTGGTTTCAGATTATGGAGAGCGTGGCGATGAGCATGGGGCTCGCGCCGGTCACGGGGCTTCCCCTGCCGTTATTCAGCTACGGCGGCAGTTCGCTGCTGGTGGTCTCGCTGGGGCTTGCGCTCGTTCAAAGCGCGAACATCGCCGCGCGGCAGGATAGGTTCTGACGAGGGTATGTTTCGCCGGCCAAACGGCGGCGCCCGTTGGAGGGGCGCCGTTTGGCCCGCGGTTTACATAAAGATTTTTAGGAGGAAATTTTCTTATGCAGGGAGCAATAAAAGAGGAACGGCTTCGCAGGCTGCTCTCCTCTGTGAAGCGCCCGTCCCGCTACATCGGCGGGGAGTGGGGGAGCGGTCCCGTTAAAGAGGGCGAGGGACTCGTGCGTATCTGTTACGCCTTTCCTGACCTTTACGAGGTCGGGATGAGTTATCTCGGCTTTCAGATACTATACCCGCTGACAAAATCGCTGCCCTACGCGGACGCGGAGCGCGTCTATACGCCGTGGCCCGACATGGAGGCGGCGATGAGGGGATCCGGCACGCCGATATGGGCGCTTGAGAGCAAACGCCCGCTCACGGATTTTGACGTCGTGGGTTTCACGCTGCAATACGAACTCTCGTACACGAACATATTAACGATCTTAGACCTCGCGGGGATCCCCTTTCGAGCCGCGGAGCGCGGCGAAGAGCATCCGCTCGTCGTCGCCGGCGGCATCGGTGCGCTGGCTCCCGAACCCGTCGCCCCCTTTATCGACGCTTTTATGGTCGGTGACGGAGAGGTGCTCATTCCCGAGGTGCTGAAATGCCTCCATGAGCTTAAAGGGGCCAAACGGGCCGATAGGCTTGCGGCGCTGGCCGCCGTCGAGGGAGTCTACGTGCCCGCGCTCCATGACGGGACGAAAAAAATCCGCCGCCGGATCGTCGAGGAGCTGGACGAAGCCTTTTACCATACCTCGATGATAGTGCCGAACACCGGCATCGTCCACGACCGCGTCGCCGTGCAGGTCTTTAAGGGCTGCACGCGCGGCTGCCGCTTCTGCCAGGCGGGGATCATCGACCGTCCGCTGCGCGAACGCAGCGCTGAGTCGGTCTGCGAACAGGTGAAGGGGCTGCTCGAAACTACCGGCTGGGAAGAGGTCGGGCTCCTCTCGCTCGCCACCTGCGACTGGAGCGGTCTGCCCGCGGCGATGGAAAAATTCGCTCCGCTGCTTGCCGGCAACCAAATAAAGCTCTCCCTGCCGAGCCTGCGCGTCGACGCCTTTTCCGTCAACATGGCGGCGGGGTTGGAAACGATGAGAAAGGGCGGCCTCACCTTTGCCCCCGAGGCGGGAACGCAGCGTCTTCGCGACGTCATCAACAAGGGCGTCACCGAGGAGGCGATCGAGGCGGCGTTGGAGGAGACCTTCGCCCACGGCTGGGACCGGGTGAAACTATACTTTATGATGGGGCTGCCGACGGAGACGGACGAGGACCTAGCGGGCATTCTCGATATATGCAGCCGCGCGGTCGCGATCGCTAAACGCCACAAACGGCGCGGCGACGTCAATGCATCGGTCGCCGGCTTCGTGCCCAAGGCCCACACGCCCTTCCCGTGGGAGGCGCAGGCCGCCGTCGCGGAGCTGCGTGAGCGCGGACGCAAGCTCAAGAGCTCGCTTCGAAACAAAAGGGTCTCTCTCTCCTATCACAAGCCGGAACAGACCTTCCTCGAGGGCGTCTTCGCGCGCGGCGACGTGCGCCTAGCGGCGGCGGTAGAGGAGGCCTGGCGCCGCGGCGCTCGCTTTGACGGCTGGACGGAATACTTTAAATTCGACCTCTGGATGGAGGTCTTCACCGATTTGGGAATAGAGGCGGCGGCCTATACTTCCTCACGCGGCGTGGACGACGGACTGCCGTGGGATCACATCGACTGCGGCGTGACGAAAGGATTTTTGCTGCGTGAGCGCGCGAAGGCTCTCGCGGCTGAGACTACGGCGGACTGCCGCGGCGGCTGCAACGGCTGCGGCTGGCAGGCCCGCACGAAAGCAAAGGGGTGCCCCCATGGCTAGAGTCAGGATAATCTTTGAGAAGAGGGGCCTCTTCACATTTGTGAACCACATGGACCTGCCGGTGATTTTTTCCCGCGCGGCGCGCCGCGCCGGGCTGATACAGGAGTTTACTCAGGGATTTTCCCCGCACCCGCGGATAAGCCTTGCGCCGCCTTTGGCGATCGGAGTCGACGGCCTTGCGGAGCCGGCGGACTTCTGGTTTGGAAAATGGGATAAGGAATCTTCTCTCCGCTGGAGCGAGATGCTCCCCGAGGGTTTAAAAATATTGAAATGCGCGGAAGTAGAGGAGGGGCTGGGACTCGCGAAGCTGATAGACGCGGCGGTATACCGTATCGCCGGCGAGGGCGCAGCGCTCGGCGAACGGGCGGCGCAGGTGCTGGCCGGTGAAGCGGCGCGGTTGGACGCGCTCTTTGCCTGCTCGTTTGAAGAGGGAGCGGTGACTCTCACCGTCGGCGACCTCGAGCACTGCGGCGCGGGCACGCTCGTCAAGGCGCTTACCGCGGCTGGCGTCGTCTCCGGCTGGCAGGACCTGCACATGGAGCGCCTGACCGTCGGCAAATGGGACCCCGAGACCGAATCTGTCCTGCCGCTCATTTAATTGGAGGTTTGAAATATGTCAGTCTGGTCAAAAAAGATAATAGCCAATCTTATTGACCCCGAAGAGATCAGGATCGCCATTATCGACGAGAAGGGGCGGCTTTACGAGTTTTTTGTCGAGAGGATGCTTGAACACCAGCGGACCGGCGAGATATATAAGGCGCGCGTCGACAGCGTCCTGCCTGGGATGAACTCCGCCTTTCTGAATCTTGGAGACGGAAGGAACGGCTTCCTCTATCTCGACGACGTCAAAGGTATGGAGGTCAAGCCGGGGATGGAGATGCTCGTGCAGGTCGTCAAAAACGCCCGCAAGGGCAAGGGCGCCCGCGTCTCGCCGCGCGTCTCGCTCGCGGGGCGCTACATGGTCCTCATTCCGGGGGGCCACGAGAGCGGGGTATCAAAGCGGATCGAGGACGACGACGAGCGTTCGCGGCTGCGCGCGATTGCGAAGGAGATCCGCCCGCAGAATTTCGGGATCATCATCAGAACCGTCGCGGAGGGCTGCGACCGGGAGGGGCTCCGCGAGGATGTAGAGGGGCTGCTCTCCCAGTGGGAGACGATCCTGCGCAACGCGAAGCAGAACAGCGCCCCCTGCCTCGTCCATCGGGACATCGGCTTGCTTGAGCGCGTACTGCGCGACGAGCTGACCGACGAGATCGACGAGATCGTCATCGACAGCGAAGAAGAGAGGGAAGGCGTTGAGGCCATCGTAAAAAAATTCTTCCCGGACAAAGAGATCGAAGTGAATCTCTTTAAAGGCAAGATGCCGCTCTTCGACGTCTACGGGCTGGAAAACCAGATCGCAGAATTGCAGGACCGCAAGGTCTGGCTCTCCTCGGGAGCCTACCTCGTCATCGACCAGACGGAGGCGCTGACGGTGATCGACGTCAACACCGGCAAGTTTGTCGGCTCGAAAAATCTGAACGACACCGTACTCAAGACAAACCTTGAGGCCGCCGTCGAGATCGCCCGCCAGCTGCGGCTGCGCGCGCTTGGCGGCATCGTCGTCGTCGACTTTATCGACATGGAGAAGGAAAATGACAATCACGCCCTTGTACGCCAGCTGCAGGAACTCTTCAAAAACGACCGCTGCAAGGCGCGCGTCTACGGCGTCACGGGGCTCGGCCTCGTGGAGATAACGCGGAAGCGGGCGCGCACGGACATCAGAGCGGCGCTTACGCGCGGCTGCCCCTTCTGCGGCGGCCTGGGCACCGTTCCCAAAGAGGAGAGCGTGGCGATACAGATAAAGCGCTTCATCAGAAAGATAACGCTCTCGTCAAAGGCCGATGCGCTCCTTGTGGAGTGCTACACGTCCGTCGCCGAATATATCAGCGACACCTTCCTCTCCGCCTGGGAAGAGGAGTTTGAGAGAAAAATCTTCATACGCGGCTGCCCCGACCTTTCGTGGGGCAAATACCGCCTTGAGTGCCAGGGATCGCTTTCGCAGGTGGAGCACCGGATAAACGTACTGCAAAAGCGGGAGGGCTGGGCCATTGTACATCGGTCGCCTTCAGCTTAAAGGCTTCAAAAGTTTCGGCGGCTCGCACGACCTGATCCTCTCCTCCGGCTTCACGGCGATTGTCGGCCCCAACGGCAGCGGTAAAAGCAACCTGCTCGACGCGCTGCGCTGGTCGCTCGGCGACAGCAGCGCGAGCCGCCTGCGCATCAGCCGGCAGAGCGACCTGCTCTTCCAGGGCTCAGTCAGCAGGGAGCCGGCGCGCGAGGCGGAGGTCGCCCTGCAGCTGCGCGAGGATGACCGCCTCTGCGCGGTCAAGCGCCGCGTCGTCGCCCCCGACGGGACGACGAGCCTCTTCGTCGACAACACGCGCAAGACCCTCGCCGAGCTGGACGAGTTAAAGCGGAGCTGGAAGCTTGAGGGGGCGCGCTTTGCCTTCATCGGGCAGGGCGAGGTTCAGGAGGTGCTCAAACAGAGCCCCTCCGAGCGCCGTATGCACCTTGAGGTGCTCTTCGGCATTGATATCTACAGAAAAAAACGTATGGAGGCGCAGGATCGTCTTTCGACCGTCAAAGAAGAATACGACCAGCTGCGCCATCTGATGGGAGAGCTCTCGCAGCGCCGGGAGGAGATCGCCCCCGACGTGGCACGCGCCGCGCAGATGCGCGCGATCATGGACAGTATCGAGGGCGACCGCCGGATGCTCTATTGGCTGCGGCGCGCGGAATGCGAACGGACCATCGCGGCTATCGCGGCGGAGCTTGAGGCGGCCGCCTCGCTGCGCGAAGGGACAATCTTCTGGTCGCGCTTCTGGAAAGGCGCGCATGGGACGATCGAACTCAAACTCACCCACGCGGCTCAAGCCCACCGCCAGCAGAGCTGGGAGCTGGAACAGTGCCGCAGCCGCTTCGACGGCCTCATAAAATCCGGCTACGCCTCGGCCGCCAACCTGCGCGGCGCGAAGGCGCGGCTGCAAGAGGCCCGAACGGAACAGACGGAGGCAAAGGAGCGTTACGAAAGGCTGCTCGAAGAACAGCAAAAATCGCTCGCGGAAAATAAAAAAGCGCGCGAAGAGGTTGAAAAGGCCGAGCTCGCCCAAAAGGCCGTCGAAAAAAAATGGCAGGAATACAACGAGCGGATGGAAAAGACACGCCTTGAACGCGAGGCGTGGAACAAAGAAAAGGGGCGGCTCGACGGCGAACTCCAAAAATGCCGCGCGAAACTCTCATATCTTGGCAAAGAGCTGCTGGAACTGCGCAGCAAAAAGGCGAACGCCCCTGACGAACGCAAAGACCTGGACTTTCAAATAAAACACCTGGAAGTCGAGCGCGAGAGGCTGAACGCGGAGCAGGAAAAACTCGTGCGGGAGCACGGCGAGCAATACGCCCTCTGCCAGAGCCTGGCCGCCGAACTGCAGCGCGCAAAGCGCGAAGCGGTGAACCTGCGCTCCAAGCTGAACGACGCCGCGGAGTCTCTGCAGGCGGGGCTCTATCCCGCCTCGGTGCGCCATCTGCTCTCCGCCGCCAAATTAAAGCGGCTCGACGCGAACCCGCGCGCCGTCATCGACGTCCTCTCTGCGCCGGCAAACCTCGCCGCCGCGCTCGAGGCTTATCTCGGCGGCCGCCAGTTCCAGCTTCTCGTCGAAGACATGGAAGAGGCGGGACGCTGCATCGACCGCCTCAAACAGAACTCTGCCGGCACGGCTACCTTCCTGCCGCTCGAAAGGGCGCGCCCGCGCTGCCCGAACAGGGCCGTGCGGCTGCCCGCGCACGGCCTTGTAGGCTGGGCGATAGAGCTCATCCGCGTCGAGGAGCACTGGCTGCCGGCCATCCAGCACATCCTGGGCGACCTGCTCATCGTCGACACCTACGACACCGGCAAAGAGCTTGTACGCTCAGGTTTCAAGGGCCCCGTCGTGACGATGGAAGGCGACGTCTTCCAGCCCGGCGGCACCGTGAGCGGCGGCCGCAGCCAAAAGAGCGGCCGCGCGCTTGAGATGAAGGCGCAGGTCGCCCGCCTCGAAGAAGAGGCGGCGAAGGCCCAGAACGCCGCGGAGAAGCTTGCGAAAAAATATAAAGAGGCCGAGGGCAAAGAGCTGGCCGCCTCCGAGCAGAAAGAGGAATACACCCGCAAAATACGCGAAGTAAACGGCAAAATAGCGGTCATTGAGGACCAGAAAGAGTCCATCGTCAAGGAGCAGCGCCGCGCCGCGGGAGAGCGCGGGCGGATACTCGACTCCATCAAAGCGGAGGGTAAAAACTGGTCCGCGCTGCTTTCCGCGATCGACGAGCTGGAAGAAAGGCGCGACCGCGCCTCCGACGTGGAGGACGACCGCCATCTCATCGAAGCGCGGGAAAAATGCCGCGCCCGCGCCACCGTGGCAGCCTCCAACCTTTCGGCGGGATTTGCGCTGATGAACCGCGTGAGCAGCGACGTGCGCGCGCAGGAGGCCAAGCTGCGCAAGCTTGAGGAAGAGCTGTCGGAGCTCGACCAGAGCTGCGTCCGCGAGCGCTCCAACCTCGCGCGCGTCGGCGGCAGCTGCTTGGAGATACACCTGCGCCGCAAGGAGCTCCTCGCGGAGATCGAAGAGCACGGCGGCCTCTACACAAAACTTGAAAAGGCCAAAGAATACATCAAAAGCCGCCAGGCGAAGGCGGAGGTCCGGATGCAGGGCGAATCCGAGAAGTTCACGCTCGCGCAGGCCAAGAGGGGTGAAACGGAGCGTGAACGCGGCGAACTCGTCAACACCTGGGAGGAGCAGTTTCCCTATCCCGGCCCCGACGAGCTTCCAGAAGACGTCGGCATCGACGAACTGCGCCGCAAGATACGTGACGGCGACCGGAAGATAAAGGCC
>CAKSWL010000058.1 GCA_934511335.1 uncultured Cloacibacillus sp.
GGCATTAAGAACCCGGGCAGAGCATTAATGGTAGATTTAATTACATCTTTCCATGAGAATGGCTTATCCTCGCGGTAGGCGGAGCCGTGCGTCTTGGCAAAACGGTATGCATAAACCATCATGGCAATGCACATCAGAATGCCCGGAATGACTCCTCCCATAAAGAGATCCTTCACGGAGACCGTGATCGGCGAACAGGTCGCCAAAACCACCATGAAAAGGCTCGGAGGAATGATCGGCCCCAGAAGACCGCCGGCCGCAAGCATAACGGCAGTGAAATCAACGTCATATCCGCGCTTGCGAATTTCCGGCAGTATTATTGAAGAAAGAGCCGCCGTGGATGCTGACCCGGAGCCGGTTATTGCCGCAAATCCGGCTCCGGCCAGAACAGTCATCAGGAGAAGACTGCCAGTTACCCATCCGACAACCGCGCTTGTCCAGTCAATAATGCGCCGTGCGATTCCACCCCTGTCCATAAGCTGTCCCGCAAGGACAAAAAATGGAATAGCCATCAGGGGGAAGCTGTCGAGGCCCGCCATCATGCGTATCGCAATCGTATTCATCGGAACGTCCATGAGATACAAGAATGCGGCCGAAACAGTTCCGATCGCAAAAACAATCGGCGTACCGCTGAAAATAGCCACTACGAAAAGAATAAATATTAGAGCTAACATTACTCTTTCGCCTCCAAGCCTGTCGTTGATTTCAGCTGTTTCGCGTTAAAAACAACATACTCAATCAGCCAATAGAACAGCCCGATAGGTATTATGAAATATACATAGCTCATCGGAATGTCCAGCGCCGCGGATATCTGCATGCCGCCTACAGCGATCAGGTCGAAACTGCCGTATATGGCGACAACTAGGAATACAACGGCAAATATCCCGCAAAGCACAACAAGAATCTTTTTACTTGTGTCTTTAAGCACGCCGGTAAGGACGTCAACGCCGACATGCAAGTTGCGCTGCATCGCGACTCCGGCTCCAAAGAAAACCATCCATAACTGAGCGAATCTGGCGCTTTCTTCGGTCCATGAAATATCCATGTCGTTCGGCAGGTAACGGCCAAAAATCTGAAGAAGTATCGCTATTACCATGTAAGATAATGTGATTACTATTCCAGTCTTGGCAATCAGCCGACAAACTTTAAGAATTTTCTCAAGTGTATTTATCATCTTAGATGATTATTTCCCCATATCGTGGATCTGCTTCAGAACGTTTTTAAGCTCGGGCTTCGTTATATACTTATCCGCAACTTTCTGGGCGACTTCTTTGAAGGGCGCCACATCAGGCTTTGTAATGTTGACCCCGGCCTTTTTCATAGCAGCCAGGCTGGCTTCTTCGCTCTTTGCATAGGCCTCGCGCTCAACCTTCGCTGAGTAGGCGGCAGCTTCCTGAATAGCCTTCTGGACATCCTTCGGATAGGACTGGAACTTCTTCTCGGACATCATCATCGCGGTGACGCAGCGGTACCAGTTAACGAGAGCCCAGTTGGGAGCGGGACGGTAGAACTGCTGGTTGTAGCAGCTGGTGTTTGAAGCTTCGACTCCGTCAATGACTCCCTGTTCGAGAGCGCTGAACTGTTCGCTGAAAGCCATAGGAGTCGCTTTCGCACCGAATCCGTTAAAGGTATCGATATGAATCTTGGACTGCATGGTTCTGATTTTGGCACCTTTCAGATCCTTGATGCTATTGACGGGCTTTTTAGAGGCGATGTGACGAGCTCCGGCATCGTAGATAGCCAGAAGGCGAATGCCCTTCTTTGCGCAGGCGTCTACAAAGAATTTTCCGGGCGCGCCGTCAGAAGCTTTGTAAAAATGCTCATCGCTGGTGAATAGGAAGGGAAGGTCGTAGACGATGAATTCCGGGACGAAATTCGTTACCACAGTGGTAGCTGAGGTCGCAACGTCAACATTGCCGAGGAAGAGGCCTTCTGTCATCTCCTTTTCGCTTCCAAGCTGGCAGCTCGGGAAGACCTTAACCTCAAATTTGCCGTTTGTCATTTCTTTCAGTTTTTTACCGAAAGCTTCGAGTCCAAGCTGGTACGGCTCCTTGTTAGTTGCGCTGTGTCCAGCCTTTAAAACTGTGGCGCCTGCGGCGAAAGCAGAAGCAGCAAAGGCAAATGACAGCACAAACGTCAAAAAGAGCACAAAAGATTTTTTCATAAGAATATTCCCCCTTAATTCAGTTCAGCTTATATTCAGTCAATTCATTATGACCATCACATATTGTTAAAGCTAACGAGCAAGGTACCCTCCGTCTACAGCCATAGCGATGCCGGTGACATAAGAAGATTCATCTGAAGACAAGAAGAAGACCGCATTAGCCACTTCCTCAGGAGAGCCCATACGTCCGAGAGCAACGCCGCTGACATTACCGAGACGAGCGGCATCCGGATCCGGTGCGCGATCCCATGCCTGATGAACAAATTTCGTATCAATAGGACCCGGGCAGACGCAATTAACTCTGATATTATCCGGCGCCAGCAAGAGAGCCAGAGATTTTGTCAGGGTAACTATGCCACCCTTCGTTGCAGAATATACGGGGCTCATGGGAGAACCGACTTTTCCGGCAATTGAGGAATCGAAAACAATCGCGCCGCCGCCTGTCTTTCTCATTTCCTCAACAGCGTACTTCGCGCTGAAAAAACAGCTTCTCAGGTTCACGGCAACAGCCTGATCCCATCCCTCTTCAGTAACTTCATCCAGACCTCCGGGCCCCGGCACGCCGGCATTGCTGAAGAGTATATCCAGCCTTCCGTAGCTTTCCACCGCTGTCTTTACCATGTTCTGCAAATCCGCGAGCTTAGACACATCTGTATTGACAAGAATGGCTTCTCCACCTGCTTCTTTGATCAGCCTTACCGTCTCTTCGCCTTTGCTGAGTGTCCTTACCGCCACTACAACCTTTGCGCCATTCTTAGCATAAAGGCAGGCGGCAGCTTTTCCTATGCCAGCTCCTGCGCCTGAAACCACAGCGACTTTACCAGCTAACTTCAAGTTCATCTTTCCCCTTTGTCAATCTTTTACAGAGATATCGACGAGCGATACTTCTTTAGAAGATTTGCTGAATTTACAATCGTCGAACGGCAGAAAACAACATGGCCATACGACGACCTCATAGGAGACAGTAAGCTTTTACACCTATCGCCATAGATCCAGCAAATAGCCATGTTATTTCCGGAGTGCCTGTTAATCTTTAATTTCCTTCGTTATGGGCCAACCGAGGCCAAGGCTCACAGCCGACTTTCCGGCAGCTCCGCCGATTACTGCGATATCAAAATAGCCGAAGTCTCTTACCATGGGAACCATCGTATCATCCGATGCATTGATCAGCCATCTGTATCCGGGAAGTACAATCTTGCTTTCAATGCGCGGGATAACCTGATGTTTGAACTGCCCCCACTTACGGCGGCACTTGGCGTAGAGATACTGCTTGACGTCGAACTTTGACCAGCCTGCGTTGGCAATCATTCTGGCGTGGTCAGGAGCAAGAAGCAATGCCACCTTCATGCGCGGAGGTGTTACGTAGCCCAGCCATGAACGCGCGCCTAGCCAGCCCATTGAATCTATTGAGGAGGCGAAGGTACGGAGAAGATCTTCCGGCGTGTCGCTCTCCATATCCTCTATTTCCATGAGAGACTGGCATGGAATTGCCGTAACGCAATTCAAGCCCGGCTTGAATCCCTTTTCGACGCTGAAAGGTTCCCATGGGTTTTCAGCCTCATTTTCAGCTGCGCAGAAGCTGTATTTGATTGGAGAGCCGATCGTATCCATATCGCGTATGCGGGCATATGTAAAGCCGATATTCATCATGCAGAGGCGCACCGCTCTGCCGATTGCCGTATTTGCCGCCGAAGCTCTGCCGGGGCCAAAACAGCATGCCTCGCTGTTCATCCCTATTTGCTTGGCAATAGGCCCGTTTACAAGCAGTATCGGGGCGTGAGCGCCGGTGGACTGAGCTAGGATGGTCAAAACAAACTCCTCTACATCCATCGCTTCAATTATAGCTATCAATATAGGCAGGTGTGCGGGCTCGCAGCCGGCCATAACGCAGTTGGCGGCAATTTTTTCTACTGTGGCCAACCCCATGCCTGGCTGCATTTTAAGGATAACTTCATGACGGCTGCGTTTCGTGCCAGTCAGCATGCGGTTGACAGCTTCCTCAGTGGGCGGAACTATCGGGAATCCATCTCCCCAGCCGTGGTTAATGAAATAGCGGTTGAGGTTGTAGCTCCAATCGAAATAATCTTCTCCCCCAATGGTTATACGCTCCGGTTCGACTGAATGTTCCAGAGGAACTTCTTTTACCGGCTTGTCTGGTGCAGCAGCCTCTCCGGCTTTTTTCTTCGGCGGGAAGAGAAGCTCGCCTTCATGAGTCAAACCGTAAACTACGGCGTCATAGAGCGCCTCGCCAGTCTGAGCAACTTCTTCCTCCGGCATTTCGGTGAAGGGATGAGGCATTACTGCTCTGCGTGCTCTCAGCAATCCTCTGGTTTTGAATTCCGATGCATTAATCGGCAAAAATCCTTTGGCTACAATTCCTACGGTGGGAATACCCATTTTTTCTAGGGAGCTTACGTCACGCGTAAGCCATGCTGTGCACGACCCTCAGTCTCCTGTGGTAGCGATGGCCGCTTGGCACTCCGCCGCAATTACTCTGTCGTATACATCATCACCATGAGGCCAGCCTTGGGTAAATAATTCGGTCTCAACGTTATACTCTTTTTTCAAGCGAGCCGCTATTGTTTTTAATGCTATGTCGCCTTTTGCCTTGCCATTCCACCATAACGCTATCTTCTTTCCTTTAAGACTAGTCAAACTAGCCGCTGGTGTTATAGTCTTTGATTCAACTTTAGCTACAGGATTTACTATTGTTACTGAGACATTCTGAGCTTTTTCCTCTGACATTCCTTGTACCTCCTTGAAGTATCAATAACACATTTTGTAACAAGATCTATTATTTCTGTTACCAAATCTTGAGCTTTCTCCTAGTCGCCCACTACCTCCTTTCGAAGTCCTGCAGAGCTCAGCGTTTCATCCGCCATCATGTATCCTTGAATTGACGTAAGTTTAAAACAAAATCTAGAAATTGTCAATTTATATGGACTTATGTCCCATAGGACTTATGTCCTAATAGTAGTATTTTTGTATGGCAGCGAAAAACTATAAAGATGGATATAGACATCACATTAAAGGAAACAGCCCCGAATATCACGAAGCCGAGGCGGACAAGCCATGGCAATACGTCGCCAGCAGCTTTAGGACATCATAATCATCAAACTATATGCTATGCGATATGCGGAGACGAAGATGAATATTTCCCACAATAGCGGGCAACCATACCTAAGGACAGCAAGCCCACTATTGTGCCAGTGTTATTCCAGGCTTCGACGGTTTTGACTCTACAATCCGGTGATACAACGTCTCTGCAAAAAATCGAGACACAGCAGGCATCGTGGTTTCCTAGATTTTTTCCTTTATCGCCTACATTTACCCTGCTGTCTCTTGCCCGCTTGCCTAATGTACTTCAGTCATCAGGACGCTTTTCCTTGGCAGCGCTTCCCTGATGCCTCTGACGCAGCGCACGGATCTGTTACTTTTTTCGGTTCCGTATCATCTTTTAGTCATCACCGAAAAAGTTGATAAATCCGGTAATAGTCTGTAGACGATCGCGACAATGTAGGAAATCTGTAATTATCGGAAAAAACTAAGATAATTAATAAAGACAAAGACTGCGGAGAAACCCAAACTTAAGCGATAAAATAAACAGGAAGGCTTTCAAAAGGTAAACTTGGATAGGTCTGCATGCAGGGCATCCTAGGCAGAGAGGGCCCTGAATTTTACCTATCGCAATGCCTGTCGTCTGTTCGGCATTCTTTTATAACCTAGCCCCTCTCCACTAAAATATATGCCATGTTCCGCGGCGTGTTTCGAAATGCGGGGAGCCCTGTGTCCCATTCTCAGACCGGCTTCGTCCGGCGGGGTATCTCCGCCTTTCATTCTTCGCCGGCGATTTTAGCGATGATCTCATCCGCCGCCTCCGGCCTGGCCAGCTGCTTCGCGGCCTTGCGCATTTTTTGCGCGGCCTCGCCGGCGAAGAGGGCGGCGGCGCTTTCGGCGGCGCGCGCAGGGCGCGGGAGCGGCCAGGCGGCGCCGTTTGCCGTGAGATAGGCCATGTTGAGCTCCTCCTGTCCCGGCACAGGGTCGATGAGCAGCATCGGCAGCCCCGCGCAGAGCGCCTCAGAGGCGGAAAGTCCGCCGGGCTTCATCACCGCCGCGTCGGCGGCGGCATAGTAGTCCTCCATGTTGGATACGAAGCCCTCTATCCTCACGTTGTCTTTATAGCGGAAATATCCCCTCATCTGCTCCCGCAGTCCGCGGTTGCTGCCGCAGATGACGGAAACGCGCAGATCACCGCGCTCCGCGAGCGATTTTGCCGCCGCGAAGACCGAGCCCGCGCCGATGCCGCCGCCGCTGACGAGGATCACCCGTTCGTCCTGCGGCAGTCCAAGCCGGGACCGCGCCTTTTCCTTCGAGGGAAGTTTTTTAAATTTTTGCGTGATGGGCACGCCCGTATCGCTTACATTGTATATGCCGTCGGCAAGGCGCTGCTGTACGGAGCGCGCGCTGCCCGCGAAGGACCAGGCGAACTCCGCGCTGCGCTGAAAGCGATGACTCTCAAAATCAGTGTCGGCGCAGTAGACGGGCATGCGTCCCCGTTCCATCTTAGCGAGCTCAGAGGCCCCGAAGTAGTGCGTGAAAATCGCCGCCTCGGTGCCGTTCGCGGCAAAGAGGTTTTTCAGCCGGGGCAGGTAAAGGCGGCAGAGTTTTTCGTGGACCGCTTCAAAGACCCGCGCCTGCGCGCCGGGGCGGTCGGAACCCCAGTAGAGGGCTCCCCATAGCCAGGGGGCGCGGCGCGCCATCGCGACATAGCCCTCCGAGACGGTGTATTTCAACCACGAGGGGATGACGTCCAGAATGTCGCAGCATACGATACGTCCCTGCGGGTTATAGGCAAGGAAAGCCTCGCAAAGGGCAAGGGCCGCCGTCCGATGGCCCGTCCCCTCCGAAGCGTAGATTACGGCGAGAGAGTTTAATTTTTTCATACAAGTCCTTTGAATAGGTCGCCAAGCGTCACCTTCGGCGCGGCGTTGCGCTCCTTTTCAACCCGAATCGCCGCAAGGATGGAGTCGCGCATCTGCTCCTGGGTATAATTGCGCGGGAAGTAGAGCGCCGAGGCGTCCCCGTGGCCGCCGCCGCGTATTTTTTTGCCGTCCTTCAGCAGCGCGAGCACCCTGCCAGCGAGGCCGTCGCGGCTGCGCATCGATATCGCCCAGTCCCCGCCGAGCCTCTTCGCGGCCACCGCCGCCACCTCCGGGGGATTGTCGTCGCGGTCGAGGATGAGGCCGCAGAAGTCGGAGACGTCGCCGTATTCGAGCACTCCGTCGCAGACGAAGGCCAGCTCGCTGCCCGAACGCCAGATATGCTCCTTGGCCTGCGCGAAGCGCGCCTCCTGCCGCTCCGTAAATTCTTTCGCCCCATTCAGCTCCGCCGGCGACAGCTCTGCGCGTGGGTTGTCCATCAGCCGCGCGAGCATCCCCCACTGGCCGCACATCGTGACCAGGGCCTGCCAGAGACGGCTCTCCGGCAGCTGCCCGAGCCATAGGTCGCGGTCGTTGGCGATCTTCATCACCGGTTCAAGCTCCGCAAGAATCCGCTGCGTGCGCTCGCCCTTCGCGTTCTCACGCAGCCAGCGCCAATAGACGAGGGCCCCGCAGTAATCGGTATCGATGACGGCCCATTTGCGGTTGCCGTACCGCTCAAAGGTGCTTTTATGGTGGTCGAAGAGGAAGGGAGGGCGCGAGTCGTTCCACAGCCTGTCTATCTCATCCACCGTCTGCTCGCGCTGACAGAAGAGGTCGAGCACGAGCGGCTCCTGCCCGGCGGCAAGCGTCTCTAAGATCAGCATGTCGACGTCGCCGTAGCCGGTGAGCGAGATGCGCACGAGGCGGTCGTGATGCTGAACGTGCCAGGCGAGCGCCGCCGCCGCAACGCCGTCAAGATCCGTATGGCTGATTATATGAAGAAGAGGTTTATCCATTGTAATTCCTCCGGTTTTTATAAATAATATATCTCACAAATGGGTGGATGTAAATTAAAAATGCCGCAATAAAATACCGGTTCAACGACGCGCTTCCCCGTTTGGGATATAATCTGTGAGAAGAGGTGGATAAAAATGAAAAAGGCAGTTATAGATATCGGGACGAATTCGGTGAAACTCATCATCGGGGAGCGCTCGCGCGAACAGGGAGCGAAGATACTGCTTGACATAAACGTGATCACCAAACTTGGCGAAGGGATGAGGGAGAGCGGCGCGCTTTCACAGCGGGCGATGGCGCGCACGGCGCAGGCCGTCGTAAAGTTTGCGGATTTCGCGCGTTCGCAGGGGGCGGAGGAGGTCGCCTGCGTCGGCACGATGGCGCTGCGCACGGCAAAAAACGCAGCCGAGTTCGCAGCGCTGGTACATGCAGGGGACGGTCCTGAGGTCCGCGTCCTCTCCGGCGAAGAGGAGGCGGACCTTTCAAGCCGCGCGATGCTGAACAGCATCGCGGGCGCAAAACGCGGCGGCATCCTCATCTTCGACACCGGCGGCGGCAGTACGGAATTCGTCCGCGCCGCGGAAGGCGTCGCAGTGAGCGCCTTCAGCGTGCCGACAGGCGCCGTGACGCTGACGGAGGAAAACTTTAAAAGCGCCCCCGCCGACCCGCAAAAAGTCTGCTCCGTCATCGCGGGGCTGACGAAAAAGTTCTCCGAGGAGGGGGTCGGGCCGGGGGCGAAAATGGTGATCGGCGCGGGCGGGAACGTCACCGCGATCGCCGCGGTCGCCGCAGGCTTGGAGAAATACGACCCTAACCAGATACACGGAAGCACGCTCAGGCGGGAAGAGATCATGCGTCAAACGGCGCTATACGCGAAGTGCACCGCCGAAGAGCGCCGCAAGATCCGGGGGCTCTCGCCGAAACGCGCGGATATCATCTTAGGCGGCGCCTGCATCATCGTCGCCGCGCTGGAGGCGGCGGGGGCCGGCGAGATGACGGTCAGCGACCGCAGCCTGCGCCACGAGCTGCTGACGGACATCCTAGGCTGAACGCGGAGATTTTCTTTAGCATTTACGCGGCGAACGCGGAATCGGGGCATTTTCCGCAAAAAGTTTAGGAACGCCGCCCGGCGGACCTTCCGCCCAACGCGGCCGCAGACAGGCCGAAGCAGCAGCGCCGCCCGCTGCGGAATCAGCGATTCAGATACTGCGCCTCGTGCATCAGCAGGAAGCTTTTCACATCGAGGCCGCCTCCAAAACCGACCAGCTTCCCGTCGGAGCCAATGACGCGGTGACAGGGGATTATGATCGCGATCGGGTTTCTGTTATTTGCCAACCCTACCGCGCGGAAACCATTGGGCGACCCCACGGCCCGCGCGATATCGCCGTAAGTCGCCGTAAAGCCGTAGGGGATCCGGCGCAGCTCATCCCAGCAGCGCATTTGAAAGGGCGTGCCCTTCGGCGCGAGCGGAAGCTCGAAATTTTTCCGCTTGCCGTCAAAATATTCTTCAAGCTGACGGCAGGCCTCGAGCAGCAGCGGCGTCTCGTTCATATTCAAATCCTCTTTGGGGTACGTGCCGCTGCCGGCGAAGTGCAGATCGGTCAGCCGTCCATCTTCTTCTCCCAACGTCAGAGTGCCGACGCCATAAAAATAATATTTCGCGTAATTCTTCACCGCCCCATCCCACCCTTTCATCATGACCGCCGATATCGCTATTATATTACGCCGCCGCCTCCGATTCTATACGCCGTTCATCATGCTTAAATTATTGCTGGACATATCATCGCCTTTACACCAAACTTTATCGCAAACGGGATAAGCCGATCGCCGACAGAATTTATGAATTGACTTCTCAAAAAGTTTTGTTAGACTATATTTGTTTTCCTAAGGTGAAAAATTTTTATCTTAGTAAAATGGAAAGATTACAATTTTGTGGTTTGCAAAATAATAAAAGGCCATCCAAGAGAGGCTGGATGGATGTTGGCGGAGTTTTCCAAGCACTGTCAGATATCCGCGGCACGGCTTTCAGATATCTGAGGATAACAGGTCGGCCCGCGGCATCGAGAGCCTGTGACAGATTTTGAATTTTTGCTTTTGGCGCCGACGCGGGCAGCCTCGCCTCCCGCCGTTATCGGCGGAGAGGGGCGCCGGGAGTATTTATACGCGGCAAAAATGCTGTCGACATTGTATTTTATCGCTGTTATATTAAAGCAGTATCTGTACATCTGGTGCGAAACGGATGTTTTTAACTATCGCAAAACAAAATCACGATGCTCTGGCAGACAGTTCATTTGTTTTTATAGCTTTTTTATCAGTTATCTGATAACAGGACGATAAAGGACGCAGCGGACAGAGGAGATATCATAGGGGACGGATATCATCCGCGTGAGGATAAAAACTATACAAAAAAGAGGAAAGTAGAAATGGGAGGAAAAAGGACAGAGTTACTGGAGTTCCAGACAGACGACGGCAGGAGGGCGGAGCTTCCCATCGCGCTCGTCATCGGCGACACGGAAGGGCCGGACGCGGTCATCACGGCGGGGATACACGGCGGCGAATACTGCGGCGTGCTGGCGGCGATAAAGCTCTTGCGCGAGCTTTCTCCGTCGGATATCAAAGGCAGCGTGAAGATCATCACCGTATGCGACACCGCCGCCTTCGAGGCGCGCAGCATGTTTTT
>CAKSWL010000059.1 GCA_934511335.1 uncultured Cloacibacillus sp.
GCGCCACGTTGACCGCGTCGGTGTCATACGTGCCGGCCGCCACGCCCGTGATCTGCCTGGTCCTTATCGAAGCGGCGTCGTCGTTTCCCACAGAGACGGCGCCGGTCGTAGCCGTCCAGGCGGGGCCGGAGGGCGTGCCGGTGTAGCCGTCGGGAACCCAGCCGGTCACGCCGCCTTCCCGGTTCGCAAGCGACGTCTCGCCGATGGCGACGCCGCCCGCTGCGGACGCATACGCATTAGAGCCCAGCGCAAGAGAATTTTCCACCCACGCAAAGGAAAAATTGCCCAGCGCAAGAGAATTTTTAACCGCTCTCGCAAAGATACCCAGCGCAAGAGAATATTCCCCCGACGCTTGCGCCCCGTGGCCCAGCGCAAGAGAATGTTCCCCTTTCGCATATGCATCGGTGCCCAATGCGATAGATCTATCCCCATCTGCATTGGAGTTCGCCCCGATGGCGAATGAATTAGTGCCGTTGGCCCACACATTCCGTCCGATGGCGAAGGACCAGGCGCCGTATGCGCTTGGGTCTTTCCAGTCTGCACCCGTCTTATAATCAATAAACACAGGGCTCCCAATAGTCTCGGCGTTGGAGGCGCCAGTCAACGCCATGGTCAGCGCGCACAAAAGCACCGCAGCAAACAGGCCGCGGCGGGCCCACTTTATGCCGGGCCGCAGACGCGGCCCCAACACTCCAAAAACCTCAGTCTTCTTTTTCATCTCCGTCACCTTCCTGTAAAATCAACGTGCATAAATTTTTTATCTAAAAATACTTTGCTCAGAGGGAAGCGGATCAGGCGCCGCTCCCGCGCAGCTGCACAGGCATATGAATGGGGGCTTATGGGGGCATCTTCGGGACGGCTCCGGCAAACAAAAAGCGGCTGTCTATGTGCGTCACGCACACAGACAGCCGCTCAGTCAATAATAATAGGTTATTAGTTACACCGACCGACCGACCGACCGACCGACCGACCGACCGACCGACCGAGTATCGGGTCTCTCCGCTTTTTTGTCAATTACTATTTTCACGATTTTACAAACCTTTCTTCCAGAACGTCTTTTTGAGCCCAACTATCACGTTTTTTATGACATAATAATAAAAGCTAGGATTGTATACATAGAATCGGAGTAACTGTAGCATATATATTCTCCCGTGTCAATAACGGCGAAGGGCGTTCCCTCATAATATCGCGCCGATCGTCATTTCGTCAAAATATTATCTTTAGGGAGCCGCTGATCAGAGGCGTCTTCCGCGCCGCGGGCAGGCCTCGACCGCTGCGGGGGGCGCGCCGATATAGGCCCTGCGCGCTTTCGACCTGCCCGTTCAGCGCCTGGCACATCTGACAGACAAACCAGCCGATCCGCACGAAATCATAGATTTCGGCTTTATGTCCGTAATCAGCGAGATTTACGTCGGTTATTATTCCGGCTGATTTTCAATCGATCGGCCTTTTTTTAGTTTTTCAAAAGCTTTATCTCGGCGACGGCGGCGGCAAGCTGGCCCTTTTTCATCACCTCCGCGCCGCGGAAGCGATCAAGGACGCTCTGATATTTCTTCGCATCCTCTCCAAAGAGTTCGCGGAGCCATTGGCTGAAATCGTCAAGGGTCACCTCCGCCTCATACTCACGCTCCGGAAATCCCATCCGTCCGAAGGCGCGGCGGAAGGCGTCGCGGATCTCGAGCCAGTGCATCTCCTGGTCCACGCCGTATATGGTCTCGGAGGCTGGGTCCAGGTAATCGTAGAGGACCGAAAGCTCCACGCCGCGCCACCAGAGCGATTCCACAGGCACGTCGTCAAAGTTGAAGAGGGAGAGTTTGTCTTTCGCCTCAAGAAGCCGCCACTGAACGTCGATGGGGCGGACCTGACGCGGCTCTGCCTTCTGCCGGACCGCCTCGGCGGCGAGCGCGCCGGCGGCCTGCCCCGTCAGCATCGTAACGGGCTGGAGGCGCGTCGAGCCGTTGACGATGCGTGAGACGGAGATATTTTTTTCCGCAGCGAGCAGGCCATCCACCTTTTCGGGGATCAGCACGCCCATCGGAATCTGAAAAAGGCCGCCCTGCCACTCTTTATCGTCAGGTATCTCTTCCGCGCTCTCCCCAAGGTCCCGGTCTAGATATTGAGGTTCGCGCAGGCCGTGAATATCGGTCGGATATTCGCCGAGCGCGATGCTGTAGGGGTTCGTCTTGAGCATGCGCCGCAGCACCTGATCGCGCTTGACGTCTTTGACCGTCATCGTCGTCACGCCGACCAGGCGGCGGCTCTCGCGCACATAGGGGAAGGGGGGGAAGTGCGCCAGCACGGGGGCGAACTCCGGCGGCATCTCCTGCCACTCCTGCCAGTTATTGCTGAAATACCCGCCGTACCCCTGCCGGTTGTCGACCGACCAGTCCTCCATGCCAAGCTCCGTCTGCATATAGAATATAAAGGCGAGCGTCTCCGCCATCGCCAGGCGTTCTGCCTCGCGGCGAAATTTTTTGTCCTCAAGGTACTTTACCGGCATCCCCGCCGCGCCGAATTTCCGGTCGGGGTAGTCGTTGGCCCAGTTCACCCCCGTGCGGGTGATGAGCGGCCACGTCGCGGAGAGGCCGCCGTCGATCCGTTCGCGGTCGGGGTTGGTGATATCGGGCATCCCGCGGTAGGCGTTATGCACCGGCACGTTAAACGGGTATGTGCCCGGCCACCAGTCGCCATCTTTCGTGATCACCTTGCGGAAGTGGGGCAGATATTCATCATATCCGGGCGGGCGCGTCGTCAGCCGCAGCTCCGGCGGCAGGCCGTCGGGGTACTTTTTGACTACCGCGACATAGGTGATGTCCTGAATCACGCTCTCTTTGTCGATCTTCGGCGCGATGCCGCTGCCTGCGCGGTAGCGCGCGCCTGTAAGCGGGATAAAATCGCCGGTCTCCGTGGCGTCGATGAAGACCTTCGCCCTCACCGTCGTCTTTACGCCGCCGTTTTCGATGAGGGCGGCGGCGACCTTGTTATTTTCCGTCTTCGCCTCCAGCACGCGGGACTCGAGAAAAAGCGTCACCCTGCCGCTTTCCTCTATCATCTCCATGAGTATCTTCTGTCCCACCCACGGTTCAAAGGCGATTGTATCCGAGCCCCAATAGCAGACGTTGACCGGCGTATTGCGCATCGCGTAATAGTCCCGCACGCGCGTGATAAACTCGTTGTATATCCCTGTGCGGGTGCGGCGCACGTCGTCCATCGTCGAGACCGCGGCGCCCGTCATCTGCCCGCCGACCCAGTCCGATTCTTCGATCAGCGCGACATCCATCCCCATACGCGCGGCGGTGATCGCCGCCGCCGCGCCGCCGCTGCCCGCGCCGATCACCGCCACGTCAAAGCGCAGGCCGTCGGCGGCGAAGGCGTCGTCGGAGATCATCGTCAGAAGAAATATGAAAGACGCGATTAAAAAGGTAAACACGTAAAATTCCTCCAGGTTCTTGTAGCTTAGCCATAGTTTTTTAATTATACTATGGCTGGCGGGATAATTACATATGATATGATAGGATAGGATAGGACAGGCGGCATGAGCAGAATATGAATTTTCACAGGGAGGATGAATAATTTGCGCGTAATAGACTTAGGCAGGCCGATCGAGGGCTCCATGCAGGTATTTCCGGGAGACCTTCCGCCTATGATCGAAGAGTTGAAGAAAATCGAGGAGGCGGGCTTTCGCGCCAAAAAGATTACGATGTCGTCTCACACCGGCACCCACATAGACGCGCCGGCCCATATGCTCGCCGGCGGCGCGCGCCTCGACGAGCTGCCGAACGAGACCTTTTTCGGTTTCGCGGTGATCGCGGACGTCAGCGGCCGCCGAGGCGGGGAGATAGAAATGTCCGACCTCGGCCTCACAAGGGAAGTTTTGGCGGCGGCGGACTTCCTGCTGCTGCATACGGGATATGGAGATAAAATGGGCGGCGAAGGCTACCTGAAGGATTTCCCCGTCCTCTCGCTGGAGGCGGCGCGCAGCCTGGCGGCGCTGGATCTCAAAGGGCTTGGCGTGGACGCGATCTCCGTCGACCCCGTCGAAAGCGCCGAATGTCCCGTACACAAAATAATCCTCGGCGGCGGCCTGATCATCATAGAAAATCTGCGCGGCCTGCGGCGGCTTCCCTTCAAAGAGCCCTTCTGCCTCACCGCGCTGCCGCTCGCGCTCAAGGAGGCCGACGGCGCGCCCGCGCGCGTCATGGCCGTGCTTGAAAAATAGCGGCGGGGAAGGTAATATTAGGAGGGCGCGGATGGAAGATCGGCGCTTATTTGCATCAAACGCCGGCGTGCGTCTCGCTGACGCGCCCGCCGCGACGCGGATGACACATCTGATCGGCGCTTTATTGGACAGCGAGATCCCAAAAAACCTCTGGAGGTGCGCATTTTGAAGGAGTGCAATAAAAAACTGCTGAAAAAGAGGCGGGGCTTTACCCTGATCGAGATAATGGTCGTCGTCGTTATCATCGGACTGCTCTCGGCGCTCGTCGGTCCGCGGCTCATAGGGCAGAGCGACGAGGCGAAGCGCAAGACCACCCAGACTCAGATATCGCAGCTTGAGCAGGCGCTCGGCCTCTACTATCTCGACAACGGATTCTATCCGACGACTGCGCAGGGGCTGGAGGCGCTCATAAAAGAGCCGACGACGCCGCCCGAGCCGCTCAACTATAAAAAGGGCGGCTACATGAAGAAGGTCCCGAAGGACGCCTGGGGGCGCGATTTCCTTTACGTCTCTCCGGGAGAACACGGCGACTTTGACATTCTCTCCTACGGCGCGGACGGCCAGGAGGGCGGGAACGACGCGAACGCCGACATCACGAACTGGGATTAACGGCGGCCGGCAGCGTTTTCAACAGCCGAAAAGGATGTGGATGAGATGAACAGACCGCAGCTCATAATCAAAGCCATAAAAGAAAGATTGATCCCGCTCACGGAAAAAGGGGTGGCGGCGGGCAACCATGTATTCGGCGGCCTCGTGATGGAAAAAGAGAGCGGCCGCGTAATAACGGCGGGCAGCAATAACCGCCAGGCAAACCCCATATACCACGGGGAGATCGACACCATCCAGCGCTTCTTCGCCGCCAAAGACCATCCCGCCCCCGCGGCATGTCTCTTCGTCGCGAGCCACGATCCCTGTCCGATGTGCGCCTCGGCGATCTCATGGGCCGGCTTTTCTGAGATATGGGTGCTCTTCAGCTACGAAGAGGTGAAGAAAGAGTTCGGCATGCCCGTCGATCTTATGATGTACAAAGAAATCTTCGGCGCGGAGGGCGTGCGAAGCGAGAACGCCTTCTTTAAAAAATACGACCTCAAAAAAGAGGCGGCGAAAGAGGAAAACGCCGCCGCGCTCCTAAAGGAGATCGCGGAGATCGAAGCGCTTTACGGCAAAATGCAGGTACAGGACTTTGATTATCCAGGAATGTAGCAGGAAAGCCAAAGCCGCCCTCCCCGAGGGCGGCTTTTTTATCGCGAAAAAGCGCCGCGCAGGCCGGCCGTGATCGCCTGACAAATAAAGCGGCCGGGACGCCGCGGAGGCTCCTCTGGAGCTGCGGCGTTCCGACCTTAGCGAACGGAGCCGGCGATGCGTGCCGGCGCCGGACTAAATTATGAGTTTTCCTTTTTTGTTCGCCGCCGCGTCGAGCTGGTTCAGGACGTTCGCGCCGGCAACTTCGATCCTCGGCTTCTTTGCCGCCTCTTCACGGGCATACTCCTGGAGTTTTTTCTCATAATCGGCCATCGACTTCTTGATGCCGTCGACGTCGCCCTTGATCCACTGAAGGATGCCGTCGGTGATCGTCTTGTACATCGCTTCGTCGGGCTCGGCCTGGATCACGCCAAGTTCCTTGAGCATGCGGTATTCTTCTTTCACGGAATCGAGGATATCTTCGTCTGTGATGACGCCTTTTTTGTAAAGGACCCTGTTTATGATATTCTGCTTTGTCTTGCTGTTTTCGTCGCTTGCCGAAAGAGACTCAACGCGCTGGAGAAGCATTGAGATTATCTCTTCGAGGCTGATCTGCATAGGTGCCGCCATTTCTATTCCTCCTGCGAAATTGATTTTCACCGTACATTTTATCACAGCATGCCGGTCCTTAATTGAAAAAAAGATAAATTGTTTATAGTAAAACTGCGTATTGTAAAAAATCACCGATACGAGTAAATAAAAACGGCAAATCAGATATAATAGGCAATAATAAGAGTCATATTAAGGAGAGCGGAAATGGAACACAGAATAGATGAAATGAAATGGAAACACCTCTACAGAAAGGCTCAGCTGCTGGTCTTCTCTGAATGGAAGACGGCGCTGATATCGATGGCCGCCATCGTCATCTACGCGGTGGGCGTCGTCGGCTTTACCATCCCCTATAAGTTCGCCGATCAGGGCGTCATGGGCATCGCGGTGCTGCTTAAATATACGCTGGGGCTGAATCCCGCCTATGTCCTGCTGGCACTGAACATCATCCTGCTCATATGGGGCGCGCGGACCCTCTCGAAACGCTTCCTCGTCTGGACGGTCATCAACTCTTTCGTGCTTTCGGCGGTGCTCAACGCGCTGCAAACCATCAGATTTCCGATTATGGACGATATCTTTCTCGTCGCGGTAGCCGGCGGCGTCATCAAGGGGCTGGGCATCGGCCTGCTCTATAGAGAGGGGATCAGCGCAGGCGGTCTCGACATCGCGATCACCGTACTGAAAAAACGCTACGGCATGGAGGTCGGGCGGCTCAGCTTTTATTTTAATATGGCCATCCTCGCGGTCTCGTTCAGCATCATCGGCCTTGAAAAGGTCATGTACGGGTTTATCTCCTGCTACATCTGCGGCATGACGATGGACAGCGTGCTCGCCTCTTTCGACAAACGGCGCCTCGTCTTCATCCTCGCCTCCAACACCGACGCCGTGGTGGAATTTATCAACAAAAAGCTCGGCCGCGGCTGCACGCTGCTGTCAAGCGAAGGCGGCTATAAACGCAGGGACGGCTTTACGATCATGTGCCTGCTGATGCCCCGGCAGGTGGTGGAGCTCAAACGCTTCCTCGCAGCGCACTTTCCCGGCTCGTTCATGGTGGTCACCGAAGCCAGCGAAGTGGTAGGCAAAGGTTTTAAGCGCTGGCGCAACATCTGACAAATCGGCGTTTATACGCACGACTAACGAAATAACTGAGGGCTTGCCAATGCTCGACGCACCTTAGTGCGCCTCCGCTTGGCAAGCCCTCAGTTATTTCGTTATTCGCACGTCTAAACGCCGATTTAACTCGGATTGCGCGGTGAAATGCTATAATTATCAGTTGTTTGTATATGTATATACACGATTTGGAGGCTTTGTGATGATTCGACTGAGATTTGAACCGCGCCTTTACAATCCCCCTTGGGTAAACGTCATTATTCCCGCGGCCGCGGTCGTCTTCGGACTTTTTGCGGGCGGGGTGCTTTTCGCCTGCCTCGGCGTGGATCCGTTTAAGGCCTATCATGAAGTCTTTAAGGGCGCGCTTGGCAGCGGCTACGGGCTCAGCGAGATCGCCACCAAGGCCATACCGCTGACGCTTACGGCGCTCGGAGGTTTGATTTGTTACAAGATGCTCATCTGGAATATCGGCGGAGAGGGTCAGCTATGCCTCGGGGCGATCGCCACCGTCGCCGTCGTGCGTTATTGCTTTATCGACAACGGGGTCGTCATGTTTGTAATGATGTTTATGGCCGGAGCGGCCGCGGGCGGCCTCTGGTGCATGCTCGCGGGCTTTCTGCGGGCCCGCTGGAATGTCAATGAGACGATCACGACGCTGATGCTCAATTATATCGGCATAAATTTGAGCGAGTATTTTATCTACGGCCCGTGGAAGGACCCGATGAGCATGGGCTTTCCCTTTACGCCGAATTTTCCCGAGGCGGCGCGCCTCTGGGTGTTCGGCGGCACGCGCATCCACGGCGGCATTTTTATCGCCCTGGCCGTTGCGGTGATCTTTCAAATTATCTTGAAGCGCAGCAAATGGGGATATGAGATCTCGGTGATCGGCGAAAATCCCCGCGCGGCGCGTTATGCCGGAATAAATATCTCAAAGAATATCCTCTTGATGACATTCATCGGCGGCGCGGTGGCGGGACTGGCGGGCATGAGCGAGATCGCAGGCCTTTACGGGCGCATGAGCCGCGGCTTTTCGATGGGTTACGGGTACACGGGCATCCTTGTCGCCTGGCTTGCGCGGCTCTCGCCGATCTATGTCCCGCTCGTGGCCTTTCTCATGGGGGTGCTGCTCGTCGGCGGCGACACTTTGCAGGTGGTGATGGGGCTGCCGCTGGCAAGCCTTCAGATATTGCAGGGGCTGATATTGTTTTCCGTGCTTGCGGCGGAGACTCTTTCGCGCTTTAGGATCTCGGTCGTCCATGTTGAAAAAGAAAGGGCCGCCGGCGGCGGCAAGGAGGAGGCGTAATGGAATTTCTCACGGTGGTGCTTGCGGCGGCGGTAAGGAGCGGAACGCCGGTGCTGTATGCCTCTCTCGGAGAGGTGATGTCTGAGCGGGCGGGCGTGATGAATCTCGGGCTCGAGGGAATCATGCTTGTCGGCGCTTACGCCGGTTTTGCCGTGACGGCGGCGACGGGCGATCCCTGGCTCGGCATCGCCGCCTCCTTCGCGGCGGGCTGCGCGATAACGCTGATACATGCGTTTCTCTGTATAACGCTGATGTGCAACCAGGTCGTTAGCGGCCTTGCGATGGTGCTCACCGGCTACGGCCTCTCCGCCCTTATGGGGCGCACGGCGATCGGGCAGACGATACAGGGCATGAAGCAGATGGATTTGCCGCTGCTTGCCGATATCCCCTTTATCGGCCCAATCTTTTTTCAGCATAACGCGATGGTCTATCTCTCTTATCTTCTTGTGATTTTCCTCTGCTGGTTCATCTTCTTTACGCGCCCGGGGCTCGATCTGCGCGCCGTGGGCGAAAACCCGCGCGCCGCCGACGCGATGGGGCTTTCGGCGGCAAGGATCCGCTATTTTTATTGTATTTTCGGCGGCGGGCTGGCCGGGATCGGCGGCGGGTATCTCTCCGTGGTCTACGCCCAAATGTGGATCGAGGGGATGACCGCCGGCCGCGGCTGGATCGCGGTGGCGCTCGTCATTTTCGGGCTTTGGAATCCCGCGCGCGCGGCGCTGGGAGCGTATCTTTTCGGCGGCGTCGAGGCGCTGCAGCTGCGGCTGCAGGCGATGGGCTCCACGATATCTACCTCTTTGCTTATGACATTGCCCTACATCATGACTATAATCGTACTGACGGCCGTCTCCGTAAAGGCCGGCAAAGGCCGGCGCCTGGGAGCCCCGGCGGCGCTGGGAGCGCCGTTCAGGAGGGAAGACCGGGAGTAGGCCGCGGCGGATCACAGGCGCCATGGTACGGGCAAGTGCGGACGATGGCGTGGGCGCTCTGTATTTGCAGATATCTGACTAGTGAGGATACAGGAGAAGAGGATGTTAGCAAAATTCGCACAGGAAATTTCAGAATATTTGAGCTCAATGATGGGCCGCAGCATCATCATCACGGATATCAACGGGATCATCATCGGCGCTCCGGACAAGGAACGGATCGGGGACTTCCATCCGCCCTCCATCCCCTGCATCAAGTATAAGAAGATGAGCTTCGACGACGCGGAGGCGGCGAAGAAGCTCGGCGTCTGGTACCCCGGTTCGACGGTGCCGCTTTTTTATAACGGGCGCGTCATCGGCACCGCCGCAATCGCCGGCGAACCCGAGGTGGTGACGCAGTTTTCCCTGCTCGTGAAGAACCAGATAGAGAGTATGCTGCGCGAAAAGATACTCTCTCCCTCGATGAGCTCGCCGCAGAAGAGGATCAACGAGCTCGTCCGCGATATCAGCACCTTTGACCCTAGCCGCGACGACCACGCCCCGCTGGCGAAGCGCGCCGAACAGTTCGGGATCGACCTCGACCGGCCGCGCGGCGCGATCGCCGTCTTTTTTTCAAATTTCCGCGGGCTGGGGCTGGAGAAGAACCCCGTGAAGATATCCTATGAGAGTTATTCCGACCCGATTGAGGACGAAATGGATTACTCTTCGATGCACGGGCGCGTCATCGTGCTGCTGCGGGAGATCTTCCCCGACCCGCAGACGATCATCGCGAGCGTCTCGCGGGACCGTTTCGTCGTGATACGGCCCTGCGATATCTCCGACGAGAAGCGCCTCGCGGAGGATGTCGAGATGTCAGGCGAGGTGGCGGAGGAGATTTATAGTAAGCTGAAAGAGGCCTCTTTGGAGACGATCATCGGCGTGGGACATCCCGCGCGCAGCCTCTTCGAGCTGCCGAACTCCTACCGGAACGCCTGGGACGTCGTCGGCATCGCCGAGAAGCTGACACTGCCTCCCGGAGCCTATACCTTCAACAAGCTGCTGTTGGAGGAGATGCTGATTTCTGTGAAGCCGCACTTTTCGCTGCGTTTCATCGAGAAGAAGCTTGCCGC
>CAKSWL010000060.1 GCA_934511335.1 uncultured Cloacibacillus sp.
GGGCTGCGCCTGTCGTACCCGCGGCAAGTCTTGCGGCCCCGGCGGCGCCGATAGGGCAACGGGCGCCGGCGTCTTTGCGAAAAAAGTCAACGGCATAAAAGAGAGCCGGCCCCGCCGATAAAATATGCCCCGGCGGGGCTGGCTCTCGTATTAGGGAGCCGCATTCGCGTCACCCAGGCCCACCGTCGCGCAAGGCGTATCGATATAGGCCTTGCGCGACGTTTTAAAGCCGTCCCTTCAGCGTCTGGCACATCTGATAGACAAACCAGCCGAAGACATGCGGCCGGGGCTCTTTATTTCGCGGCATGCGTTTTTCGCTATTTTTTTCGATAGCAGAAATCGCAGCAGTCGCCGCCCTCCATCAGCGTTTGGGAACGGACGAGCTCGAGGTCCTCGTCAAAACCCTCGAGGAAAGCCGCGTCGCGCTCGCAGGAGATGATGGTCCCGATATCGCCGTAGCCGAGCTCCCGGTAAATTTCCGCGAAGGCGCAGTAGGTGACGTCGAAGCGGCAGCAGTCGCCGCTGTCCTCCCGCAGCGTGGATTTTTGCGCGCCGCCCTCGCCCCATTTTGCGATGCAGTTTTTCTTGAACGACTCCAACCCCCTGCCGTATCGTTCACTCAGCTCACGTCCGCTCTTTTGTGAAATATCCTTCAGCGTGCGTCGGACGATCTCGTAGGTGCGTTCTTCCCCGAATTCGCGGCAGAAGGCGCGTATAAGCGGCCCCATGACCTTTGCCTCTATCTCCCTCTGTTGAAGCAGGGGTATCTCCTTAAAATCCTCTCTCAAGATGAAACCTCCTTTAGTTATATACAGCGGCGATAATGCCGTTATTCTACTCTGAAAGCCGCTTATACGCATCATTTTGCGCCGCGGCCGACAAAAAACGAACGCCGTCCGGTAAATATCGCGCCGCCGTTTGCCGCCTTTTCGGGAGGGGATACATTTGTCGAGGCATCACGCAAGCGGGGCGCGCCCCGCCGCCGGATGTCTGAAAGAGGTCCGGTGATTTATCAATCATTAGTTTTGCCAATTTTTTTCAGGCAATTATAGATAAATATCCGGGCGGCCGGATGTTAAAATAAACATCACAAGCGGCGACCGCTGAATAATGACAGAACGACTTGAAGGAGGTCCATACCGAAATGAATGATCAGCTTACTGAGACGAGCCAGGCCAGAATAGAGGCGATGGAGGCAAAGATCGCGGAGCTTGAAGCGAGGCTGCGGGCGCAGGCGCCGGAGGCCGATGAGGAGGGAAAGGAGCTTATTGAGAATATAAGAAGCGGCGCGGGGAGGCTTTATGATGAGCTGAGCCCGTTTGTCGAGAAATATAAAGAGGAGCGCGAAGCGGCGATGCGCGCCGTTTGTACGAAAATCAGCGAACATCCTTTGATATCGGTGGCGGCGGCCTTCGGCGCGGGACTTGTGATCGCCAAACTGTTGGAGAACAAAGTCTGCCTCGGCGGACGTTATCCCCGTTCCTGATGGCGGCGAAACGATGCCTTGCCGCGGCTTCCCTGAGCGGAGGCGTATCTGAGTGAACAGGCTGACCGAACTTGTGCTGAGCTTTTTTGACCTGATGGAGGCGGAGGGGCGCGAGCTTCGCGGGCAGGCGCAGGCCGTCCTGCGCGGCGCCATCATGCTCTTCTTCGGCGGGGCCCTGCTTACTGCGGGTACGCTTGCGGCCGGGTACGCCCTTTACCTTGCGCTGGCCCGCCTGATCGGGCCTCCGGCCGCCGCGTTCGCCGTCGCGCTGCTGCTCGGCGCCGCGGGGATGACGCTTATCTCAAAGTCGTCTTCGCCGGATAAGGGGCGCGGGGACGAGCCCCGTGCGGAGGCGGAAAATGACGAATAGAGCCGAACCGAAAAGTATTGCGGAGGCAAAGGCGGGCTTTGCCGCGGCGATGGACCGGTTGAGCCCGACGGATATAGTAAAAAGCCATCCGCTAAGGAGCGCCGCGGCCGCGGCGGCGGCCGGAGCGCTCTTGGGGGGTTCGGGAAGGAGGCTTTTAGCGCTCGTCTTTCCGATAACGGAGCTGGTTTCGCTATACTGCAGGCTGAAAAACGGCGGCGCGAAATAGCCTTACGAGGCTGCCGCCGTCCTCGCGTAGAGGATATGAAAGCCGCTATTGTGCTTGCGGACCAGTTTATAGCCGGCATATCCCTCGGCGATGGCCTTCATCTGCGCGCCCTTGTCTCGAATTGGGATCTGCAGGTGCCCATGCGTCCAAATCGGCAGCAGCGAGGGGCGGAAGTCCTTTTTTAGGATGAAGCGCAGATAACCGCCGTAGACCTCTTTAATGCCGATGATCCTGAAATTACAGGCCAGAATGTTGTTCAGGCTGAAGATGTTTTTCGGCGAGACGGTCGTTATCAGCGAAGTGTGCGTCTCCGCAACGACATCCTCCACGATGTACTGGGTCAGATACTGAACATTGTTGCCGCGGAACTCCCAGTCGACGATGCAGAAGCCGGTGACGGCGGGAAAATCATCATCTTCAAGCGTCATCCCGAAAGAATCCGTCGCCTCGTGAACCCAGCCGTCGGACATCTTTATAGTGCGCGCGGTGACGAGCCGCCCCTCGCAGCGTATCCCTATAGCCAGACCTTCGTCGCTGAGGAAACGTTCTAGCTCCTCGTAGGGGCTGGCCGCGAAGATGTCGCGCGACAGGCCGTTGGCCACCTCGTTATGAAGAGCCGCCATTTCTGCGATATCCCCGGGGCCAAGTCTGCAAAGCTCGCACGCGGCGATTTGCGCCGCGCCGTTTGCATGATGCTTTCTGATGAATATCTTTCGCGAATTGCTCTCCCTGAATAAATTCATACCGGTCCCCTCCTTTTTGCAGCATAAAAAATTCTAGAAAAGGAACTATAAAATTATAATTGAAAATAAGGGAATAATTCAAGGGAGGTATCGGTTATTTTATCAATACCAATAGTGATAATTTTCGATTATTAAGGCATACATGATGCACGCCAAGGATGGCGGCGGAGGGGGAGATAAAATAACGGCACGGACTGTTCGCCTATCTTGAAAAGCGACATTGTTGCATCCCTCCGATTTGTCCGTATAACTTGTACGTCGGTCAAATATAGGAAATAAAAAATCCCCTGCTGTAGCAGAGGATCATCATCTTATTGGAGGCGGCACCCAGACTCGAACTGGGGATAAAGGATTTGCAGTCCTCTGCCTTACCACTTGGCTATGCCGCCGTAACGAGAGAAAGTATAGCAATCATGGAGGGCGGTGTCAAGGAAGCGGCGGAGAAATCTCGCCCTTTTATTCAAATTGCCATCGGGGCAATATTGCAAAACGCCTTACGCCGCCGCTTTTTAAGGCGGCGTGGAACGGCTCTCAGCCTGCTCCACAAAATCTCCACATTTCGTTCATAAAATCGTCACAGCCTCTTGATATGATGTCTTCATTGAATAAAGGGGGGGCGGGCTTTGGGGCGCGAGGCCGGAGCCGCTAAGGCAAAATTTTTCTGGGAGAGGATATAGATGAAAGTGAAGATCATCGGAGCGTTATTGATGGTTATGGCGATTGCGTGAACGGCGGCGGCCTATCAGCCCTGCGGGGAGGCGCCGCGCCGCGGGGGGCGTCATCATAGGAGGCCGGAGCTTTCCCAGGAGGAGCGCGCTCAGTTTGACGCGCTGAGGGCGCTGCGCGGCGAGCTCAGGGCCGAGCTCGGCAAAGAGAAGCCTGATAAGGCGAAGGCTAGGAAGCTCTTTGAACGGGAGCTCGATCTTCGGGAAAAGTTCATGGAGGCGCGCTTCAACGATTGCCTCGTCAATCACGATAAGGATAGTTACTGCCGCTGGCGTGACGGAGACAAAAGAGGGCGGAGTTTTTGCGGGGAGAACGACAGCGCGCGGCGCGAGCTTCGCGCGGAGATGAGCAAGGATCACCCCAATAAGGCGAAGGCCCGCGAGCTTTACAAGGAGGCGGCCGCGGCACGCCGCGAACGCGACAAGGCGCGCTTTGAAGAGATGCTTAAGGATCCGTCGAAGTTCATGCGCGGGCGCGGGCCGGCGGAGGGACGGCGTCCATACTGCGGCTCGCACCGGGATCGTCCCGACTGCCGCCGTCCGGGGGCCTGCCCGCAGCACAACTGCGTGATAGATTAGCCGCTAAAATATCGCATGCGGCTCTTTAGGAGAGCCCCTGCGTTCATTATAAAAACCAACGGGAAGGCCGGGGCGGGTTTCTTTATCCGCTCCGGCTGTAAAAGAGACGGATGAGATATTTCTGGAATATAATTGAGGGAAGAAAATATCTTGAGGGAGCGGGGGCGCGGCCATGAAGATACTTATTATTGAGGATGAATCAGCGATAGCGGAGGTCGAAAAGGCCTATATAGAGCGGGAGGGCTACGGCGCGGAGATCGCGCGGGACGGCCTTGAGGGGCTCGGCAAGTTCCGCTCCGACGCCTTCGACCTCGTGCTGCTGGACCTGATGCTTCCGGGCATGGCCGGGACCGAAGTCTGCCGCGAGATACGGCGCAGCTCGAACACGCCGATCCTCATGGTGACGGCGAAGAGCGGCGAGGATGACATCGTCGCCGGGCTGGACGCCGGAGCCGACGATTATATTGTAAAGCCCTTTTCTCCAAAGATATTGATGGCGCGCATCAGGGCGAACCTGCGCAAGAACAGCGCGGCGGAGGGCGCCTCCGGTTCGGAGATCGTCACGGTCGGCGATTCTCTGGAAATAGATCCGCAGAACTTCACCGTCAAGAAAAACGGCGAAGAGATATCTCTCACGCGCAACGAATTTATGATTCTCTCAAAGATGGCGGCGCGTCCCGAAAAGACGTGGAGCCGCGACGACCTTATCACCAGCGCGCTCGGCTATGAATACGACGGCTTTGAGCGTTCGATCGACAGCTATATCAAGAATATCCGTAAAAAACTGTGCGACCCGAAGCATGAGAACGGCTATATCCGCACCGTCCACGGCTTCGGCTATAAGATTTCGGAGTAGGGGCGATGAATATAAAGCGCTCGTTGAGGACGAAGCTGCTCTTTCAATATATGGTGATCGTCATCGTCTGTATGCTCGTCATCCCGACCGCCATCGCGGAGCTGCTTGACCGTCAGTTCCGCAGCTTCGCCACCGAGCGCCTGCGCGAGAGTGAGCAGGATATCACGGAATATTTCGCCCTGGTGTACATAGAGACCGGCTCCTGGAACGGCGGTGGTCTGTTCCCGCGCGGTGCGGACTTCCTGCGCTGGCCGATGGTGACGGTACAGCTTTTTGACAAAAACGGCGTGGAGGTGCGGAAATACAGCCGCATCATGAAGCGCGAGGGACATCATGGCAAGGGCCCGCAGGCGGTGCCCTTCCGCGGAGAGCTGGTCGTCAGCAGCCGTGAGATCGTCATCGACGGCGTCAGGGTCGGCGAAGTGCGCTTTACCTGTCTGCCGTTCAATAACAGTCCCGAGGGCGGTTTTCTGCGCAAATTCAACCGGATTATGTACTACGCCGTCGCCATGATGCTTGTCGCCGCCGCGATGATCGCGGTCTTCATGGCCTACCGCATCAGCCGCCCCGTCCTCAACGCGGCGAAGCGCGCGCAGCAGATAAGTCACGGCAAGTACCGCATGGAGGACAGGATGGAGTCGGATATCACGGAGCTGCAGACGCTGATCGACAGCGTCGACCGGCTGGGCGACAGCCTCGAAGCGCAGGAGGAGCTGCGCAGGCGGCTGTTAAGCGATATCGCTCATGAGCTGCGCAGCCCGGTGACTATAATTAAATCACATCTGGAAGCGATCGAGGACGGCGTGTGGGAGCCGACGCCGGAGCGTATCCGCCTTACGGTGAGCGAGGTGGACCGCCTTTCACAGCTGATCTGCGAAGTGGAGAAGCTTACCTATATCGAGGGGGCCGGGCATTCGCTGGCCCTGGAGAATACCGACGCCTCTTCCGTCATCGAAAGGGCGGCGCTGGCATTCGTCCCGCTTTATAAGAACAAGGGCGTCGCGCTGAACTGCGACATCGAGCCCAACGTGATGATGGTCATGGACGGCGCGAAGATACGCCAGGTGATAGAAAACCTTCTCTCGAACGCGCTGCGCTACACGGATTCCGGCGGCGCGGTCTCGGTGTCGATGCGCGGCGGCGCGGCGGAGATGAGGATAGAGGTGGCCGACAGCGGCATCGGCATCGCCGCCGCGGACCTTCCGTACATATTTGAACGTTTCTACAGGACTGACGTGTCGCGGGTGAGAACGAGCGGCGGCATCGGCATCGGGCTCGCCATCGTGAAGGCGATCGTCGAAGCGCACGACGGGACGATAACCGTCGAGAGCGTCCCCGGCGAGGGCAGCCGCTTCACCGTCAGGATGCCGCGGAAAGACCGGTAGCAAAAAAGGAGAGTGTATCTCATGAAAATAGCTGTATTGAGGTGGCCGCTGGCCTGCGCGGCGCTGATGTTTTGCGCCGCGGCGTCGTGGGGGGCGCCGCTGACGATCGAGGAATGTCTCTCATCTGCGATGAAGAACAACCCCGACCTGTTGGCCGCGGCGGAAAAGGTCGCGGCGCAGCAGGCGACGATCGGACAGGCCGCCGCTGCGGGACGTCCGCAGCTTTCGGCGGGCGGCTCCTATTCACGCGGCGGCAGCGGCCTTTCAGGAGACAACAACAGCGGCTCCTATGCCGGCAATGTGAGGGTAGAGCAGTCGATCAGCGACTGGGGGCGCCGCGAGGCTAAGGTCAAAGGGGCGCAGCTTTCGACAGAGGCGGCGGCGGCCGATTACCAGAGCACACGCGAGGGCGTGATTCAGGACGTCTACAGCGCCTATTACGGACTTAACCGCGCGGCGCGCGAAAATAAGGTCGCCAAGACCCGCTATGATAATTTTGAAAAACGCCTGAAGTGGGCAAAGTCTTATTACGAAGTGGGGACGAAGCCGAAGATCGAGGTGACAAAGGCCGAGGCGGACCTCGCGGCCTCAAAGCTGGCGGTCGTCAAAACCCAGGCTTCGATGGAGCAGTTTCGGGCGGAGCTCGCAAACGCGATCGGGCGGCCGATGCTGGAGATCGCGGAGGTCGTGGATATCCTTGATTTTGAAGAATGGAACATGCCGCTGGACGAGGCCGTGAAAAAAGCGATGGCGCAGAGGCCGGAGCTTATCGCGAAGCAGAAAAGGGTAGACTATGCCGCTGCGAACCTTACGGTGCAGATGAAGGGGCTCTCTCCCTCGCTCTCCGCCTCGGCCGGTTATGATATCGGCGGCTCTTCGCCCCTCGACCGCGGCGAATGGAGCGCGAAGGTTTCGCTCTCCGTGCCGCTCTCCGACGGCGGCCTGACGAGGGGCAAAACGGAGCAGGCGCGCGCCGAGCTCCGCGCGGCGGAGGCCGAGATGAAGAGCCTCTCCAACGGCGTTGCGCTGGAAGTGCGCAAAGCCTGGGAGGCGCTGCGCGAGGCGAAGGAGTCGCTCGTCTCTTCATTGGAGGCCGAACGCAGCGCGAAGGCGACGCTCGACCTCGCAGAGGGACGCTACGCCGCCGGGGTCGGCGACAACCTTGAGATTTCCGACGCGGTCGACAGCTACGCGGCGGCGTCTGCGAACAGAGTGCTTGCCCTCTACAACTGCAAGACGGCACAGCTTGACCTTGAGAAGGCCATGGGGGGTCTGAAATATGGAGAATAAAATGAGGATACTGAAAAGAGGCGGGAGACTTAAATTCGCCGCGGTCGTCGCCGCGGCGGCGGTGGCCGCCGGCGGCCTCTATCTGTGGAGCGCGCGGGAGGACGAGATACAGTATAAGACCGTTCCCGTCGTGCGTTCCAATCTGCGCTCGACGATTCAGGCCACCGGCACGCTGAACCCAGTAGAAACGGTAGACGTCGGCACGCAGATATCCGGCACGATCAAGGAACTCTATTTTGATTACAACAGCCGCGTGAAAGAGGGGCAGCTGATCGCGCTGATGGACTCCGCGACGCAGGCGGCGGAGGTGGCGCAGGCGGAGGCGGCCGTGGCCTCCGCGCGGGCCGACCTTTTAAACGCCCAGGCGGCGCTCGGCGTGGCGGCCAAAGACCTCGCGCGCACCCGTGAGCTGGCGAAACGCGACCTCATCGCGAAGGCCGACGTCGATACCGACACCAGCACCTGGCTCAAGGCGAAGGCGAACCTCGCGGCCGCCGAGGCGAAGGTGGCGCAGTACCGCGCGGCGCTGGAAAAGTCACGCATCAACCTTAACTACACGAGGATATACTCGCCGGTCGACGGAGTCGTCGTCGCAAAGAACGTCGAAGAGGGACAGACCGTCGCCGCCAGCTATCAGACCCCGTCCATCGCGGAGATTGCGCGCGACCTTACCCAGATGCAGGTCGAGGTCAACGTCGACGAAGCCGACATCGGCGGCGTTCACGAGGGACAGGCGGCGAGATTCAACGTCGACACATATCCGGCGGAGAACTTTGAGGGCAAGGTGACGCAGGTGCGCCTCTCGCCGAAGACCACCGACAGCGTCGTCACCTACACGGTCATCGTCAAAGTACAAAATCCCGACGGCAAGCTGCTGCCCGGTATGACGGCCAACGTCTCGCTCATCCTTGAGAGCCGCGAAAACGTCCTCGTCGTTCCCAACAGCGCCTTCCGCTTCAAACCCTCCGGCGGCCAGCCCGCGGAGATGGGACCGCCCGGCCCCGGAGGGGGGAAACAGAACGTCGCCGCGGCCGCCGCGCCCGCCGTCTATACGCTGGATAAGAAAAAACCGGTCAAAATAGAGGTCGAAAAGGGCATCACCGACGGGCAGAACACCGAGATACTTTCTGGCGTCGCGGAGGGCGAGCGCGTCATCACGGGCATCGTCGTGCCTAAGGAGAAAAACTGAGATGGCCCTCGTTGAACTTCGGGATATCAAGAAGAGTTTTCTGCTGGGGGGCGAAGAGGTAGAGATACTCCACGGCGTGGACCTCAGCGTCGAAGAGGGGGAGTTTGTCGCGATGATGGGCCCCTCCGGCTCGGGAAAATCGACGACGATGAACCTCCTCGGCTGCCTTGATCGCCCGACCGGCGGCGAATATCTCCTGGACGGCGTGAGCGTCGCGGATATGGAGGCCGACGAGCTGGCCCGCATCAGAAACCGGATGATCGGATTTGTCTTTCAGGGCTTCAATCTGCTCCCCAAAACTACGGCGCTGGAGAATGTGGAACTGCCCCTGCTCTACGCGGGCGTGCCGCGCGCGGAACGCCGCAAGAAGGCAGAACAGGCGCTGATAGCGATGGGGCTGCATGACCGTCTCTACCATGAACCCTCGCAGCTGTCGGGAGGGCAGCAGCAGCGGGTGGCGATCGCGCGCGGCATCGTCAACCGCGCGCCGATACTGATGGCGGACGAGCCGACGGGAAACCTCGACACGAAGACCAGCGACGAAATCATGGCCCTGTTTCGCCGCCTCAACGACGAGGGAATGACGATTATCCTCGTCACGCACGAATACGACGTCGCCGCCTACGCGAAGCGCATCCTGCATTTCCGTGACGGCCGGATCATGAAGGATGAAATAAATGAGAAAAGGCGCGCCGTGCCGGAGGCGGCTCGCGCGGACGCCCGGAAGGAGGCGGTCGCATGATCGCCGTATCGGAAGTATTTTCCGCCTCCCTGACGGCGCTGCGCCGGAACAAGACCCGCTCCATGCTGACGGCGCTGGGCATAATAATCGGCGTCGCCGCCGTCATCGCCGCCTTCGCGGTGGGCGCGGGGGCCAACAAAAGCATCGACGAACAGATAGCCTCCTTCGGGAGCAACTTCATCATGGTCTTCCCCGACAGGCCGGGACGTTCGACGACGGGCGTCACGCGCTACCTGACATATGACGACGCCCTGGCGATCGAAAAAGAGGTCTCCGGCGTGGACGCCGTGGCCCCGATGATCAACATGTCAGCGACGCTCGTCTATGAAAATACCAACTGGAGCTCCCGCGTAGTCGGCAGCACGAAAGAATATGCCTACGTACAGGACTGGAACCTCGGGGCTGGGCGCGACATCAACGCCAGCGACGTGCGCCAGGGGGCGAAGGTCGCCGTCGTCGGCCAGACCGTCGTCGATAAGCTCTTTTCCGGCGAGAACCCCATCGGCAAGGCGGTCAGGATCAATAAGATCCCCTTTACGGTGGTGGGCGTCTTTGAGGCGAAGGGGCTCTCCGCGATGGGCAGCGACCAGGACGATTTCGTCCTCGTGCCGCTGACCGCGGCGCAGAGAAGGCTCGTGCGCTGGAAGACCGCCGGGCGCATCGGCAACATCTATATCAAAGGCGTCTCGATGGAGGCCCTCTCTTACATACAGAACGAGAGCGAGGCCCTCCTGCGCGAGCGTCACAAGATAAAACCTGGAGACCCGGACGACTTCGCGGTGCGCAACGTCTCACAGATGCTGG
>CAKSWL010000061.1 GCA_934511335.1 uncultured Cloacibacillus sp.
TCGTCGTGGGACTCCGAGGGCGTCCCGACGGGGTCTACCGAGCTGATAAAAAACGGCGCGGCGAACGCCTTCCTCTATAATATGCAGTATGCCATAAAGGACGGCGTCCGTTCTACGGGCAACTGCTCGCGCGGCATGTCCTCGCTGCCCGACGTGGGGACGACGAACCTCATACTCGGGGCCGGCGCGGAGAGCCCGGAGGCGCTGCGGTCGCGCATAAAAAACGGCATGTACGTGACGGAATTCATGGGACTGCACACCATTGACCCGATCAGCGGCGATTTCTCAATTGGCGCCAAAGGACGTCGTATAGAGAATGGCGAACTCACGACGCCGGTGAGCGGCGTCACGATGGCCTCAAATCTGTTAGAATTTATGAAAAATATCTCGGCTGCGGCCTCCGATCTGAAATTCTCGGGCTCGACGGCGGCGCCTACGTTGGTGGTTGAAAATGTTGTCATTGCAGGTAAATAAAAAAATATTTATGGGACTGCTGACAGTCCTGACATCGCTCTTCGTCCTGTACGCCTCCTGCGCCTCCGCCGCAGAGACTCTTTCCTTCTGGAACGGGGATGTAAAAAAGGGCGACATCTCGATGCGCCGGAACGGCGCCATGCAGGAGGTCGCCATTGACGAGGTAATCTCGTCGCTCGGCTTCATCCCGAAGACCGACGCCTCCGCGATCATCGTGGTGCTGGAAGGCAAGAAGATAGAATTCTGGAACGCCTCGAATGTTGTCCGCGCCGCCGGCAGCATAATCAGCTTCCCGCTGCCGGTCAGCAATGAAGACGGACATTGGTGGGGAGAGGCGAAGTCCGTGGCTTCCGCCTTCGGCTACTTCTACGCCGCGATAGGCAAAACCGCCGCCTTCCGCTGGGGTGAGGCCGCGGCGGCCGCTGAGCCTAAAGCCGCGGAACAGGAGCCGCAAGCGGCGGTCAGGGCCGCGGAAGAGGCGAAGACGCCGGTCGTAGAGATCCCGTCCGCGGAACCGGCGCCCGCGCCGCAGAGCGCGGAGCCCGAGGAAAAACATCCGCCGGCAGCACCAGCTGCCTCCTTCAGCGGGAAGCAGCGCCCGATAGTCGTCGTGGACGCGGGACATGGGGGACATGACCCCGGGGCGTCGGCAAACGGGGTGCGGGAAAAAGACATCAACCTCAAAGCCGCGCTCCAGCTTGGCGAAATACTGCGGCAGTATGGGATCGACACGAGACTTACGCGCCGGACCGACGTCTATTTGAAGCTCGCGGAGCGTACCGCGTTCGCGAACAAAAACGACGCCGACGTCTTCGTCAGCCTCCACTGCAACGCGATGCCCAAGGGGCGCTCGAGCGTCGCGGGGCTCGAATACTACATCATGGCCCTTCCCTCGGACAAAGACGCGCTGAACCTGGCCATCGCAGAAAACAGAGAAATCTCCGCCGGAGCCGAAAGCGCCGCCGACGTGCAGCGCGCCGACAAAAAGACGCAGCTGCTGCTGAAAATATTGGGAGATATGCAGCAAAATGATAAAATAAACGAAAGCACCATGTTGGCCGAGGTGATGCACAAGGCGGCGAAGTCCGGCTCTATGCCGATGAGAAAGGTGGCGCAGGCCCCCTTCTTCGTCCTGCGCGGGGCGGGAATGCCGGCCGTGCTCGTGGAGATGGGATATCTCACCAACGCCGCGGAGGCCAGAAAACTCAATTCCGCCTCCTACAGGGAGGCGCTTTGCCGCAGCATCGCGCAGGGGATCGTTCAGTATATCAGAGAGCATCCCACGCAGAGATAGCGCGGCCGAGAGAGGAAAAAGCCAGAGGGAGGACTGTTGATGAGGTATTCTGATGGAAGACAGCGGCACTTTGTGATCCGCGATAAAAGAGACGAAAACTACGACACGCCGGCGGTGCGCCGCCGCGGCGTCATAAAAGAACGCGAGGAAGAGGCGGAGGAGATGCTGGAAGGGCCGCGCGCGCCGCGTCCCCGCAAATCGCTGCGCGAACGCGAAATGGAAGAAGAGGAAGAATGGCGCGCCGCGCGCCGCGGCAGCGTTAAAAGACGCATAAAAGACGAGGACGATTACGACGGCTACGAAGACGAGGAGGAATTCGCTCCCAAAGCGCCTAAAATCGTCCGTATCTTCGCCTGGGGGGCGCTGATGGTCATCCTCTTCGCCTGCGGCTACCTTGCCACCAACTATTTCTTCAGCTGGTCTGACAAAAAGGGCGGCGAACGCATCGGCAGCGTCTACGGCAAAGTGGCCGAGGTCAAAGAATCCGCCGCTACGGAGGGCGTTCCCGTCTCCAATATGAAATACACCCTCTACGTGCCCGAAGGCGACGGCTTCCAGAGCCGCAGCATCGAGATAACCGGCGGCGGCACTAAAGAAGACGACATCTCAAAGGTAATGTCGATGTATGTCGACAGCCTGAAAGAGACGAAGGCGCTCGACCCCGCCGCCGCCATCAACGAGCTCTTCCAGAGCGGCGACTGGCTCTACATCAACATGACCCCCTCCTTCCAGAGCTCGCTCAAGAATCTGGGCAAAGCCAAGGCCGAGCGACTGCTCAGCGGATTCGTCAAAACGACGCGGGAGAACTTCCCGCCGCTGCGGAAGATAAAATTCTACATAAACGCCAAAGAGATCGCCGATAAAAACCCTGTGGACCTCACCCAGCCCTGGGAAAGGGCCGACTGAGATGCCGGAACTGCTTCGCATAGACGGGCGCGGCGCCGGCTCGCTGCGCCCGATCTTTATTGAGCGCGCCGTCAGCCGCTACGCCGAAGGGTCGGCGTTCATCAAGTGGGGCAATACCCACGTGCTCTGCACCGCCTCGATCGACGAAAAAGTCCCTCCATTCATGCGCGGCTCCGGCAGCGGCTGGATCACCGCGGAATACGCGATGCTCCCGCGCTCGACGCACCAGCGCAGTCCGCGCGACATCAGCAGGGGAAAACAAAACGCGCGCGGCAACGAGATACAGCGGCTCATCGGCCGTTCCCTGCGCGCGGCGGTGGATATGACGAAACTTGGCGAACGGACGGTCACGATCGACTGCGACGTGATTCAGGCCGACGGCGGCACGCGTACCGCCGCCATCACCGCGGGATTCATAGCCCTCTTTGACGCGCTGCGCTGGCTTCGCGCGAACGGCTTGATACCATCCATACCGCTGAAAAACCAGATCGCCGCCGTCAGCGTCGGCAAAGTGGCGGGGACGCCGATGCTCGACCTCTGCTACGAAGAGGACTCGACGGCGGAGGTGGACGCGAACCTCGTCATGACCGGAGGCGGCGACTTCATCGAGCTTCAGGGCACGGGAGAGGGCGGCTCCTTCTCATACGCGGAGCTCGCGCAGATAATAGACCTCGGCTGGAGCGGCATTTCGGACATCCACCAGAAACAGCGTGAAACACTGGCGCTCAGCGAAGAAGAAGAGGCGCTGTTTGAAAAATGCAGATGATACTTGCGAGCGCCAACCGCGGAAAGTACCGCGAGATGAAGGCGCAGCTCGAACCGCTGGGGATAGAGCTGCTCTTTGGAGGGGACTTTGAAAAGCCGCTCGATGTAGACGAGACGGGAGAGAGCTACGCGGAGAACGCGCTGCTCAAGGCCCGTGCCTGGGCCGCGGCCGCGGGGCTGCCGGCGCTGGCCGACGACAGCGGCCTGGAAGCCGCCGCGCTGGGCGGAGCGCCGGGAATACGTTCTGCGCGCGCCGTGGAAGGCAGCGACCGCGATCGGATGTACTGGCTGCTCGGTGAAATGAAAGATAAACAGGATCGCCGCGCGCGCTTTGCCTGCGCCATCGCCGTCGTCTTCCCGCAAAAAGACGAGCCGCTTGTCGTGACGAAATATTGTCATGGACGGCTGACGCGAGAGCCGGCGGGAGAATCGGGCTTCGGCTACGACCCGATATTCGTCCCCGACGGCTTTGATAAAACCTTCGCCGAACTCGGCGACGAAATAAAAAATAAAATTTCTCACCGCGCAATGGCCGTAAAGGGTATAGCCGAAATGCTCATACCTGTGGTACAATTGTATGCTGTACGTGGTATGTAAAATACTATAGGCGAAGCAGTGGCTTTTGCCTCTTTATTTAGAAAACTTTGGAGGTGTGGTTTGTGAAAATTATTCTTGGAATAATTCACATCCTTGTTTGTCTCGCACTCATTGCTGTCGTAATGATGCAGCACAGAAAATCAGGAGGCTTTACCGGCTCCTTCGGCGGCGGCGGCACGCAGGCCGACATGAGTAACGGCACCTGGCAGCGCATGTCCGGCCTCACGAAGGTCACGGCGGTGCTCATGGGAGCCTTCATGGTTATCTCGATACTCCAGGTTGTAGTCAGATAGCAGGATAGAGATATGACCTTAAAACCCCTGGACGGGCAGAAAGACATCGCCTCCTACGAGCACATTGACGGGCGCCTATTCTCTGCGACCCATGAGGAGATTCTTGCTGGCTGGACGACAGACATCTACTTTCTCAAAACGCGCGACGTCCTAAGATCCGCGGGACTCCTCGATACCCCTGTAGTCGCCGAAGTATTTACCCGCAAACCGGGCACCTTCGCCGGCGTGGAAGAAGTCCTCAGCCTCTTCCGTAAACTGCCGCACCCGCCGCAGATAGAGACGCTGGCCGAGGGCGAAAGCTTCGAGGCGAAAGAAGTCCTGATGCGCATCACCGGCACCTACGAATCCTTCGGCCTCTACGAGACCGTCCTTCTTGGTATGCTTGCTTCGTCCACCGGCTGGGCCACGGCCGCCAAAGAATGCGTGGCGGCGGCGGAGGGCAGAAGCGTCCTCTGCTTCGGCGCGCGCCACGTCCACCCCGCCATCGCCCCCGTGATGGAGCGCGCGGCGAAAATCGCCGGATGCAGCGCGATGAGCTGCATCCTAGCGGCGAAACTCTGCGGCGAAGAGCCCAAAGGCACGGTGCCGCACGCGGCGATCCTGATGGTCGGCGACACGGTGAAACTGGCGAAACTCTATGACGCGCAGGTCCCCGCGGAAGAGCCGCGGATAGTCCTCGTTGACACCTTCAAGGACGAGGCGGAAGAGGCGATGCGGGTCGCGGAGGCCCTTGGCGACAAGCTTTCCGGTATCCGCCTCGACACCCCCGGCGAACGCGGCGGCGTCACCCCCGACCTGGTGCGCGAGATCCGCTGGCGGCTTGACACGGCAGGCTTTGACAAAGTGCAGATAATCGCGACGGGCGGCCTGACCCCAGAGCGTATCAAAATCATGAACGAAGCGGGCGCGGACGTCTATGGCGTCGGCAGCTACATCACCAGCGGCACGCAGCGCGATATGACGATGGATATAAAAATGGTAAACGGCAGGCCGATCGCAAAGCGGGGCCGTCTGCCGGGAATAATATCGAACCCGAAGCTTAAACGCGCGCTCTAGCCCCGCCGCCCGGCTCTCCCCCACGACCGCCGGGAGCGTCTCTTCCGCCGGCGCCCGAAGTTACGTAAGGGCGCGTATGCCACGGCAGAAGGGAATCGGTAGAAAGCGCTTTGAGATATAAAACGAAAAAATAAAACAAAGAATTAGACTCTCTTTCTTAAGGAGGAAGATCCATGATAGGCACACGTTCCTTCATGGCCAAAGGTGAAGAAGTCGAGCGTAAGTGGTACATCATCGACGCGGAAAACAAACCCCTTGGCCGTCTTGCAGTACAGGTAGCCCGCATACTCTCAGGCAAGCACAAGCCCACCTACACCCCCCACGTGGACACCGGTGACTTTGTGATCGTCGTCAACGCCGGGAAAGTCGGACTCACCGGCAATAAACTTACCCAGTCCACCATTGCCAGACACACGGGATATCCCGGCGGACTCAAAGTCCTCACCTACAAACAGGTTCTCGATCGCCGTCCCGAGCGTCTCGTGGAGCGCGTGGTATGGGGCATGCTCCCGAAGACCAAACTTGGCCGCGACATGTATCGTAAACTCAAAGTATACGCCGGCGCGGCACATCCGCACGCGGCCCAGAAGCCCGAGCAGATAGACTAAGGATAGGGGTGGAATAAAATGGCAGACAAAAAATTCCTCTGGGGAACAGGCAGAAGAAAGAACGCTATCGCCCGCGTGCGCATTTGCGAGGGTACGGGCCAGTTCCTCATCAACAACCGTGAAGTAAAAGACTACCTTCCCCGCTTCTACTGGGCCTCGCAGGCCGTAGAGCCTCTTTCGGCGGCGGGCGTCGAAGGCAAGATCGACGTCTTTGTGAACGTCCACGGCGGCGGCCTCACGGGCCAGGCCGGAGCCATCCGCCTCGGCGTCTCGCGCGCCCTGCTCAAGATGTATCCCAACGTGCGCCCCGTGCTCAAGAAGGCTGGATTCCTGACCCGCGACTCCCGTATGGTAGAGCGCAAAAAGGTCGGACTCAAAGGCGCGCGCGCGAACAAGCAGTTCTCAAAGCGTTAATCGCGCGAAATCCCTTTACAGTTCAAGGACCACAGGCTGCCCGTTGCGGGCGGCCTGTTTTTCGTTCTTCCGCCGCAGATGGGGGAGAGCCGGCCTTGGTTTTGCCTTATGGGGCCCAGAGGACTCTGTTTGGCGCAGACGCCGCGGCCGGCAGAGCAAAACTCCCTCAGGCCCTGCGGGCCGGCTCTGATGCAGCCACCGGCAGAATGATGAAAAAACTAAGTTCGGCGACGAAAATAAAAGATTTTCTGCCTCACTTGTCGCCCAAATCAGAAAAAGGCTGATTTGGCTCTCTGGCCGCCTCGGAGAGGGAGCCTAAAACCTTTGCTGACCACAGATTTATCTTCCCGTCCATCGAAGATCAACCGGCGTTTATCCAGAGGCGCCGAATGCCGTTTTTGATCTTGCGCCCTCCGTACTTTAACAAAATACGGTAAAGAGATATACTTCTCGTTGTGAGGGCAAAAGAATTTTCTTAAGAATAATAAGAATAAGTCTGATTAAGAGGAGATGGGTCTTTACCGATGGCAGGAGATAAATTACTGGAAATAGAGGATCTGCACGTCTCTGTGGAGGGGAAGGAGGTGCTGAGGGGCGTTTCGCTTGCGGTCGGCGAGGGGGAGATACACGCTCTTTTCGGCCCCAACGGCTCGGGCAAGACGTCGCTGCTGAATACCGTGATCGGCTTTTCGCGCTACAAGATCACGCAGGGCACGATACATTTTAAAGGAGAGGACATCACCGGCGCGACGATCGACGAACGCGCGCGGCTCGGCGTAGGGATATCTTTTCAGCGCCCGCCGACGATCAGAGGCGTGACGCTGCGCTCGCTCATCTCTTTCGGCCGCCGCTCTCTCTCGTCGGAGGAGATCGAGATGGCCGCCGCGAAGCTTGACGCCGCGGAGTTTCTGGACCGCGAGATCAACGCGGGGTTGTCGGGCGGCGAGATGAAACGCACGGAGATGCTGCAGATAATTTTGCAGTCGCCTGAGCTCGTCTGCCTTGACGAACCGGAGTCGGGCGTCGATTTGGAGAATATGGCGCTGATCGGCAAGGCGGCGCGCATCGTGCTCGGGCGCGAGGACTTTGAGGGCGCGGCCTGCCGCCGTTCAATAAAGAGCCGCCGCGGGAATTACAAAGCCGGCCTCATCATCACGCACACGGGGCAGATCATGGACCACCTCTATGTAGACAAGGGACATGTATTGATGAACGGCGAGATCGTCTGTTCGGGAAACGCCTCCGAGCTGCTAGGCGAGATCAGAAGCCACGGCTATACCGAATGTTTCCGCTGCGCGGGCTGTGAAAGGAGAAACGGCTGATGAAGGATTTTCGCGTCGAGGAGCGTTTGGGCGATTTTAAGACCGAGGCCCCCGTCCACAAGGAGGTAAAAGATATAGCCGAATTGCCGGCGGAGGACCGCGAGCGGATTTACCGCGCCGGTGTGGACGGGGCGGAGAAGTCGGCCGGGACCTTTGTGCACGCCGACCATAACACCGTCTACTGCAATTCGAACCTCAAGGGCGTGGAGCTGATGCCGATCTCCTACGCGCTCTTTAAATATGGCGGGCTCAAAGATTATTGCTGGAAGATCATAGATCAGGAAAAGGATGTCTTTACCGAGCGGGCGGCCAAGCGCGCCGAGGGCGGCTATTTTATCCGCACCGAAAGGGGCGCTAAGGTGAATTATCCGGTGCAGGCCTGCATGTATATCGAGACCGACGCGCTCGCGCAGGATGTGCACAATATCGTCATCGCCGAAGAGGGGTCGGAGCTCAATATTATTTCGGGCTGCGCCTCTGGGCCGCACGTGCGATCCGGCCTGCATGTCGGCGTCTCCGAGATGTATGTCAAAAAGGGCGCGACCCTCTCTTTCACGATGGTCCACGACTGGGCCGAGGAGATGTCGGTGCGTCCGCGCACCGTCGTCGTCGTCGAAGAGGGCGGGCGTTACATTTCCAATTATATTTGCCTCAAGCCGGCGAAGGATTTACAGATGTATCCGACGGTCTATCTCAACGGAGACAACTCTGTCGCCACTTTCAACACCGTGCTGATGGCGGGCCCCGGCTCGAAGATGGACGCCGGCTCGCGCGTCTGCCTGCGTGGGAAGGGCAGCCGCGCGGAGATCGTCTCGCGCACAGTATCGACTGGCGGCGAGATATATGCGCGCGGACATCTCATAGGCGAGGAGGCCGGCGTCAAGGCGCATCTTGAGTGCAACGGCCTGCTGTTATCGGATCAGGGAATGATCCACGCGGTACCGGAGCTCGAGGCGCGCCACCATGATCTGGAGATGTCGCACGAGGCGGCGGTGGGCAAAATCAATCAGGAGGAGACGGAATACCTGATGGCGCGCGGCCTTTCCGAGGCCGAGGCGCAGTCGCTGATCATCAAGGGATTCCTTTCGCTCGACATCATTGGCCTGCCTGAGTCGCTGCGCCGGGATGTGGATAGGATGATAGAGGAATCGACCGCCGCGGGCGCGATGTAGCGCCGGCAGGGCGCGCCGCGCGCCTATCGACGCGGCGGATATCGCAGCGAAAGAGGGGCGTTCTCTAAGCGGGAGGCCCGTCTTGTGAAGGGCCGTTGCACGGTCAGCGGCCTTTCATGCGTCTGTCCGGTTTTTGCGCAACTTTTTACTTGACCTCTCTTGTTTGAGAGACTAAACTCTATAAGCCGAAACCAAGGAAAATCAGGCGCTATGCCTGGGAAGGGAGAAATCTTTTTTATGGACGCAAGCGGCCCCAGTCCTGAACCTGCGGGACAACTTTTTTTAATTTTCAGCTGCTGATCCCGGGCCGTTCCGTACCCGGGTGAAGCGGGTACGGAGGGAATTTTATGTTAAGGATAACAAAAACTACCGAGTCACAGCTCATCGAGCTGACGCCGGACCGGATAGAGACCGGTGCGTGGATGAGTCTTGTGCGCCCGACGGCGGACGAACTCAGCACGGTGGAGGAGATAACGGGCGCGCCCCAGGATTTTATCCGTTCCGCGCTCGACCCTGAAGAGTCTTCGCGCATCGAGATCGAGGACAACCACATTCTCGTCCTGATCAACGTCCCGGTAAACCGCGATTCGCACGTTTATGAGTACGATACGATACCGCTTGGCATCATCATCACCCCTGACTATATCGTCACCATCTGCCAAGAATACAACGACGTCATCCAGAATTTTTCCGAGACGCGCTTTCGTTATTTCAGCACCTTCAAACGCACGCGGCTGCTGTTCCAGTTCCTCTACCGTTCGGCGATGATCTTCCTGAGGGACCTGCGCCAGATGACGCGCCGTTCCGACCAGATAGAGCAGGACCTGCGCAAATCGATGGAGAACGAGGAGCTCTTTCAGCTGCTCGACCTCCAAAAGGGGCTTACCTATTATTCGATGTCGCTGCGCTCGAACAAGGTGGTCGTCGAACGGCTGCTGCGCCTCTGCTCCAACCCGCAGGTGAGCCATATCATTAAATTCCGAGAGGAGGACGAGGATCTGCTTGACGACGTGCGCGTCGAATATGACCAGGCGATCGAGATGGCGCAGATTCAGACCGACGTTCATGCGGGGATGATGGACGCTTTCGCCTCCGTTATCTCGAACAATCTCAATATTGTGATGAAGTTCCTCGCCTCGATCACGATCGTCATGGCGATTCCCACGATGATCGCGAGCTTCTTCGGCATGAACGTCCCCGTGCCTTGGGGGGGCCATCCGCTGGGCTTTGTATTTGTCGGCGTCGTCTCCGTGCTGATGACGATCGCCGCGATCTGGGTGCTGTGGAAGAGGCGCCTTTTTTAGGTGAAAGCGCGGAATGAAGCGATGATCTACGGGCGGGATGGCCGCGGTGACAGCCGCGGACATCCCGCCGTTTTTTCTTTTCACGGCGGAGGTTAAGGT
>CAKSWL010000062.1 GCA_934511335.1 uncultured Cloacibacillus sp.
CAATCGAAGACGTCTTATAATCGAGGTGAGGCGGCGGATTTGCCGTTGGGCGAAAAAAACGGGAAGGAGAAAGCCCTCTTCCCGTTTTTTTCGCGTTTTTACGCCGTCAGCCAGCGCGCCAGATTTGCGAGGTAGAGTCTGTAAAGATGCGCCGCGACTGGTCCTGGGCGGCCGGAGCCGATCGTGATGTCGCCCACGCGCACGACGGAAAGTACCTCGTTGACGGTGCCGGTGATGAAGGCCTCGTCCGCGCCCGCAAGTTCTTCCTCACGCGGACAGCGTTCCTCGATGGTAAAGCCGTTTTCGCGCGCCAGCGTAAGCACGACGCTGCGCGTCACGCCGTCGAGTACCCTCCCCACGGGAGCGGTGATTATTTTTCCCTCTTTGCAAAGGAAGAAGTTGTTCGTCATCGCCTCAGTAATTTCGCCGTCGGGCATGTAAAGCGACTCGTGATTTGACTCGCCGCCCCCGCAGAGCGGGATCAGGGCGAAGAGGTAATTTATGCTCTTGCAGAGCGGAAAGGGACGTTCCATGCGGTTTGGTTCGAGCACCGCACCGCGTCTGCGCTCTTCCTCCGAGGTCTTGTTGATCCCGCCGAAGAGGACGAAAAAGCGCGGTTCGGGAAAGGAGCCCTTGTTGTTTATATCCCCGCCCGTTATATAGGGGCGCACGAGTCCCTCTTGAGGGCAGCCGTCCATTTTGACGCCGGCCTTGACGATCTCCGGCAGCAGGGGAAGTATTTTATCGGCGGCGATCCCGGCCCGCCGCGCGCTTTGGGCGAAGCGTTCCAGATGCATCTCCATGCCGAATAATTTGCCGTCATAGATACGTATCGCCTCAAACACCGCCGCGCCGCGCTGAATGGCCATATCTGTGACGGGGAGACGGCATTCTGAGACAGGCGCGTACTTTCCATTGATATAGCAGAGCGACATTCCTATACCACTTCCTCTCTCTGATACTGGATAGTATCAGTATATGGCTGGGGTGCGCGGCTGTATCTAATATTTTTCTTTTAGCGCATTTATGTCCATTTTAGCGTAAATTTAGCTGATAAAAAGCAGCACTTGCCGTTAGTGAAGGGGGCGCGGCGGCGCTCTTGCCGAAGCCGGCCTCGACAAGAGTTAAAGGATGACAGCGGTGTGCTTTAGAACATCTTTTTGGGCAAGGGGAGGATGCAAAACGGCGCACGGGCCGGTCCTCCTCTAAGCATAACAAGGCCTTCCTTCTATAGTGCAGGCTAGTGTGTCTATTTGCCCGTAGTTTTTGTCAGAGCCGCTATATTTTACCGTTATAAGAGCGGGACCCTAACTGCCGTGCCGACCTGATGGTCTGCGGGCCGTTAGGATCCCGTGATTTTTTTCCGCAGGGAGGATACTATATAATTCTGCGGCTGTGTCTTCGCTTATGCCGCGCAGACTCTTTCGCCGAGCTTGTAGACCTCTTCGACGGAGGTGCTGCCGGCGTGATAGGCGAGGGTCGTCGGCGTTTCACCGTCGAGAACGACGAAGTCCGCCTGTTTTCCGGCCTCGAGGCTGCCGAGCTTTTTCGCGCGGTTGATCGCGTAGGCGGCGTTGAGCGTCGTCGCGGTGAGGGCCTCTTCGACTGTGAGATCCATGTTCATCACGCCGAGGCCAAAGATGAAGGGGACGGATTCGCAGAAGCAGGAGCCGGGGTTGCAGTCGGTAGCCATCGCCACCGGCACGCCCCAGTCCACCATCTCGCGGCCCTTCGCATAAGGCTTTTTGAGGCTGTAGGCCGTCGCCGGCAGCAGCACGGCGATCGAACCGGCTTTGCCCATCGCGCGGAGGTTTTCCTCGTTCGCCGCAAGCAGATGTTCGGCCGAGCGCGTCGCGAGCTCCGCCGCGAGCCCCGCGCCGCCCAGGTCGTGGACTTCGTCGGCGTGGATTTTCGTGTCGAAGCCCATCTCTTTGGCGGCGATGAGCAGCCGGCGGCTCTGGTCGACGGAGAATACGCCCTCTTCGCAGAAGACGTCGCAGAACTCGGCGATGCCCTGCGCCTTTACCTTCGGCAGCATCTCGCCGATGAGGATCTCGTCAACGAACCTGTCGGCGTCGTTCTTCCATTCCTGAGGCACGGCGTGCGCGCCCATGAAGGTGGGAATGACGTCCAGCGGCGTCTCAAAGCCGACGCGGCGGATCACCTCGAGCATCTTCAGCTCGAGGTCGAGGTTCAGTCCGTAGCCGCTCTTGATCTCGATCGTCGTCGTTCCCTTGGCAAGCGCGGAGAGGGCCAGCTTCTTCGTCGTTTCAAAGAGCTGTTCCTCGGAAGCCGATTTCACGGCGTTGACGGAGGAGAGGATGCCGCCGCCGCGTTTGAGTATCTCCAGATAGGGGAGCCCCGCAAGGCGCATGCCGAACTCGTCCTCGCGGCGTTTGGCGAAGCAGAGGTGGGTGTGCGGGTCGACGAAGCCGGGAATGACGCAGGCGCCGCCGAAATCTTTTTCAAAGCAGAGCTGCGAACGGTCCAGCCCTCTCGTCACTTCGCCCTCCGGCCCGATCTTTTCGATGAGGCCGTCGGCCACGAGCATCGCGCCGCCCTTGATCTCGGCGACATTGGACTGCCCGGCTCCCGCAAGAGGTTTGCCTCCGTCTACAGGAGTGAATATATGCATGTTCCTGTAGAGCTTTTTCATCATTATTCCGCCTTTTCTCCCATAAGGTCGAGAAGCTGGAGTTCAAGCACCTGTGCGGGGTCGAAATCCGCGATCTGGAGGTAGTAGGCGGCGCTTTCGAGGATCGCGTTCACGGGGATCATGCCGTAGACCTCGGTCTCGATGACCTGGACGCCCCAGCGCCTGGCTTCCATGCGGATCATCTCAAGCACGCGGTAGAGCGAGTTTTTTTCATAGTCGACGAGGTTCATGCTGACCTGCGTGATGCCGCGCTCTTCGAGAGCGAGGCCGATGCCCTTTACGTGGCAGAAACCGCCGGACGAGGCGCGGACGGTGTTGGCGATTTTCTTTGCGACATTGACGTCGGCGGTGTCGAGGTTGACGTTGAAGGCGACGAGGAACTTGCGCGCGCCGATGACGGTGGCTCCGGCGGTGGGGTGGAGGCAGGCTTCGCCGACGTCGGGCTTACGGTCGGGGTTGGTCTTCGCCTCGTCCTTGAGCACCTCATACTGCCCTTTGCGGATGACTTCCAGGCGCTTTCTCTCAGGGCGCTTCGCGGCGTCCTCATAGAAGTAGACGGGTATGCCCGTCTCCTTATAATAACGCTCGCCGAAGTCGTGCGCGAGCTTGATGCATTCTTCCATCGTGATGCCCTTTATCGGCGTAAAGGGGATGACGTCGACGGCGCCGATACGCGGGTGGCCGCCCTGATGCGCGTTCATGTCGATATGCTTCTGCGCGACCTTCGCCGCCTCAAGAAGCGCCTCCTGGATCGGCGCGGGGACGCCGACAAGGCTTACGACGAGGCGGTTGTGGTCTTCGTCGGCGCGGTGGTCGAGAAGATATACTCCACGTTTGTTCTTAAAACAATTTACTATCTCGTCTATTATATCCTGTCTTCTGCCCTCACTGAAGTTCGGTACACATTCGATCAACTGCATTGCCATAACTGATTCCTGCCTTTCAATAATTTACGGAGCGACACTTTTCGTCCACGTTTAATGTACCGCCAGCCCATTATATGTGTCAAGCGGCGAAGGAACAAAATGGCCTCCGTTAATCTACGGTGCGTCAATAAAGCGTCGACGCGCGCCGCAGGGCGATAGACGGCAGATCGCGGCGCGCGGAGAACACGAAGCTTATTTAAGCTCGCCGATGGCCTCTTCGACCGCCCTTACCACCGTGCCCTTTTCCACCAGCTCCAGCGACTTCAGAAGCAGCGGCTGCATGAACTGGTCCTTCTCGTAGAAGGGCACGTGCCGGCGGAATTCCTTAAAGGCCGCTTCGGTGCCTTTGCCGGGCTTCAGGGGCGCGCGGAAATCCATCCCCTGCGCGGCGTTCACCATCTCGATGGCGATGACGCGGTTGGTGTTGTCGAGGACCTGACGGGCCTTGCGCGCGCTGTATCCGCCCATCGATACATGGTCTTCCTGGTTGGCCGAGGTCGGGATCGAGTCGACGACCGAGGGATGGGCGAGGACCTTGTTCTCAGAGACGATCGCCGCCGCCGTATACTGGGGGATCATAAAGCCGCTGTTGACGCCGCTGTCGGAGACGAGGAAGGGAGGCAGGTCGGAGAGCTTGTGATCGACGAGGCGTGCAACGCGGCGTTCTGCAATGTTCGCGAACTCGGCTGCGGCGATAGCAAAGAAGTCCATCGCCAGCGCCAGCGGCTGCCCGTGGAAGTTGCCGCCGCTGATGGCCTCGCCGTCCTTATGGAAGATGATCGGGTTGTCGGTGACGGAGTTGATCTCTATTTCGACCTTTTCCTTCACGTAGCTGATAGCGTCGCGGCTCGCGCCGTGCACCTGCGGCAGGCAGCGCAGCGAGTAGGCGTCCTGCACGCGGTCCTTCTTGAAGGCCTCGATGATCTCGCTCCCCTCGATGAGGCGGCGGATGTTTTCCGCTGCGACGCTCTGGCCGACCTGCGGGCGGAGATCGTGGGTGCGCTTGTCAAACGCGTAGGGAACGGCGTGGAGCGCCTCGGCGGACATGGAGGCCGCGATATCGGCGTTCTTCGTCATCGTCATGGCGTCCACGATACAAAGCGCCGCTACGGCGTTCATGACCGTCGTCCCATTGTTGAGGGCCAGCCCCTCTTTGGGCTGAAGCTCTACGGGCTTCATGCCAACCTTCGCCAGCGCCTCGGAGGCGGCCATTTTCTGTCCCTTATAGATGACGTCGCCATGTCCGATGAGCGAGATAGCCACATGCGAGAGCGGGCAGAGGTCTCCGCTCGCGCCGACAGAGCCCTGTGAGGGGACGACGGGATGGATGCCGAGGTTCAAGTAGTCGACCATCTGCTGCAGCGTCGCGAGGCTGATGCCGGAGAAACCGCGGGTAAGCGTGTTGATGCGGAGAAGCATGATGGCGCGGACGACGTCTTCTGGGTAGGGTTCGCCGTATCCGCAGGCGTGGCTCAGAAGAAGATTTTCCTGAAGCCGGCGGCTCTTATCGCGCGGAATGACTACCGAAGCGAGGTCTCCGAAGCCGGTGGTGATGCCGTAGACGACCCGCCCCTCCTTAACCCATTCAAGAACGGACGCCGCACATTCCTTGATCTGCTCCTTTGCCTCTGGCGATATCTCAACCTTATAACCTTTGCGGGTGACGTTTACGACGTCCTGTAGGGTAAGCGACTTACCATCCAAATACACCGTTGTCATTGCAAACTCCTCCTTAAAATTAATTTTCGTATAAACGTCTGTCATTTTGTGCTATAATCTTTTTGGTACATACAGAGTTCTTTAGAACCTTTTGAAAATTGATGAAAATATGACGCTTTCGCACTTTAGCACTTTTCAATCCTAAATCTTTGCGCTACAATTAGTATAGTCTGAAATTCATTTACGTCAAGTAAGAATTTTGTGAGATATCAAAAAGAATGGAGCTGACAGAAATGTATGATGCATCAGGAAAGGCGTTAGAACTGCGGCTGGAATTCCCCGACGGACTTCCCCCGAAGCCCGAGTTTGAACCGGGAATCAGGAGAGCCCCGAACCGCGGACAGGTACTAAACGAGAAAGAGATGGTGCTGGCCCTCAAGAATGCGCTCCGTTACATCCCGGAGGAATATCACAAGGAGATCGCCCCCGAATTCCTCGCGGAATATAAGGAGCACGGGCGCATATACGGCTACCGTTTCCGTCCGCAGGGAAAGCTCTACGGAAAGCCCATCTGCGAGTATAAAGGTAAGTGCACGGAGGGCAAGGCCTTCCAGGTCATGATCGACAACAACCTCGATTTCGACGTCGCCCTCTACCCCTATGAGCTCGTCACCTACGGCGAGACCGGACAGGTTTGCCAGAACTGGATGCAGTACCAACTGATCAAAAAATATCTCGAAGTCGTGACGCAGGACCAGACGCTCGTTGTGCAGTCGGGGCACCCCCTCGGACTCTTCCGTTCGCACCCCTCCGCGCCGCGCGTGATTCTCACGAACGGGCTGATGGTAGGGCTCTTTGACGATCCCGAGAACTTCCGCCGCGCTACCGCCTTAGGCGTCGCGAACTACGGACAGATGACGGCCGGCGGCTGGATGTACATCGGGCCGCAGGGCATCGTTCACGGAACATACAACACCCTGCTCAACGCGGGGCGCAAGAAGTTCCATCTTCCCGAGGGCAAAGGCCTCGCGGGACACCTCTTCATCTCCTCGGGACTCGGCGGCATGAGCGGCGCGCAGCCGAAGGCGGCGGAGATCGCGGGAGCGGCGGCGATCATCGCCGAAGTAGACCCCTCGCGTATCGAGACGCGCCACAGCCAGGGCTGGGTCAGCAAAAGAACTAAGGACATCGTCGAAGCTTTCAAATGGGCCGAAGAGGCGATGGCCGAAGGCAAAGCCCTCTCAATTGCTTACGAGGGCAACATCGTAGACCTGCTCCAATACGCACTAGACAACGATAAAAAGGTAGAGCTCCTCTCCGACCAGACCTCCTGCCACGCCGTATACGACGGCGGTTACTGCCCGCAGGGGATCTCCTTTGAAGAGCGTACGCGCCTTCTCGCCGAAGACAAAGAAGAATTCTGCCGCCTGGTAGACAAGACGCTCAAAAAGCACTTCGAGATCATCAAAGCGCTCGTCGCGAAGGGAACCTACTTCTTCGACTACGGCAACGCCTTCATGCGCGCGGTATTCGACGCGGGCGTCAAAGAGATCGCGAAAAACGGCGAGAATACCTTCGACGGTTTCATCTTCCCCTCATACGTGGAAGACATCATGGGCCCGCTCCTCTTCGACTACGGCTACGGCCCCTTCCGCTGGTGCTGCCTCTCGCGCGACCATGAAGACCTCAAGAAGACCGACCAGGCGGCGATGGACTGCATCGACCCGACCCGCCGCTTCCAGGATCACGACAACTGGGTCTGGATCCGCGACGCGGAGAAAAACCAGCTCGTCGTCGGCACCCAGTGCCGCATCCTCTACCAGGACGAAGAGGGCAGGATGCGCATCGCCCTCAAGTTCAACGAAATGGTGAGAAACGGCGAGATCGGCCCCGTAATGCTCGGCCGCGACCACCACGACGTATCCGGCACAGACTCGCCCTACCGCGAGACCTCGAACATCAAAGACGGCAGCAACGTTATGGCGGAGATGGCGATTCACTGCTTCGCGGGCAACTGCGCGCGCGGCATGAGCCTTGTCGCGCTCCACAACGGCGGCGGCGTCGGCACCGGCAAATCGATCAACGGCGGCTTCGGCCTCGTGCTTGACGGCAGCGAGAGGGTAGACCGCATAATCCTCGAGTCGATGAGCTGGGACGTCATCAACGGCGTCGCGCGCCGCGCCTGGGCCCGCAACGAACACGCCATCGAGACGGTAGAGACCTTCAACGCGAAGCGCAGCGACGGACACATCACGCTGCCCTATATCGCCGACGAAGAATACCTTACCGAACTTGTCAAGAACGACAAGTAATACTATTGAAATTATAAGACATGAAAGGCGGGCCCTCTTTGCCCGCCTTCGCTTAAAATCTAAAATCGGGAGTGAAAAAAATGAAATTTGAAGAAATGACAGTCGGCGCGTTCATCGACGAACTGGCCTCCCATTCACCGGCCCCCGGCGGCGGCAGCGTCGCGGCGCTCTGCGGATCGCTGGCCTCCGGCCTCACCTCGATGGTGGGGAACCTCACGGTCGGCAAAGAAAAATATAAAGACAATTGGGCGGCGATGGAGAAGGTCTTCAAAGAGAGCGAAGCGCTGCGCGCGGAGTTCGTCAAATTGATGAACGACGACACCGACTCTTTCAACGTCTTTATGGCGGCGATGAAGATGCCCAAGGAGAGCGACGAACAGAAGGCGGCCCGTAAAGCGGCGATGGCCGAGGCCTCCAAGACGACCACCGATGTTCCCCTCCGCACGCTGGAAGCCTGCGCCAAAGCGGCGAAGCTCGCCTGTGAGGCCGCGTCGTTCGGAAACCCGAACGCAGCCAGCGACGCGGGCAGCGCGGCGCTGCTTGCCGACGCGGCGGGCAAGGCGGCCTCCTATAATGTACGCATCAACCTCCCCGGCGTAAAAGACGAAGTATTCGCCGCCGAATGCCGCGCAAGGATGGCAAAGGCTCTTGAAGAGATCGCCGCTTACTCCGTCAAGACGGCGGCCAAGATGGAAGAGGCGCTCGGCTAAAAGCCAATAGTCGCCGGCCGGTAAAATCAAAGAAGCAGGGCCCACGCCCCTGATGCCGTGCATCATAATCGCGGGCCCTGCTTTTGTGTGTTGAAAGTTGGACCAGGCGCTCCTGGAGCTAAGGGCACAGTAAAATTTAAGCACGTGTGACGGTTTTTTTAACTCTCCAAAACTGATTTTTATCAATCATAAAGCAATTCTGAAGAATACCATGCTAAAATAAAACAACATAGCAATTAACTAATACAAAAAAGACGACAAGGAGGTTCTGCTATGTTATTGGAATTTATCAACGGGATTTTAGTTCTGAAGCTTGACGCGCTATGGACGACTACCTTGGCGATCATTCTTCTTTTACTGGGCTTTGCCATCCGCAATAAATTCGGGGTAATCGGCAGGTTCTGCATTCCAGCCCCCGTCATCGGCGGTCTCGCGATGTCTTTGATGGCGCTTTTACTTCATCATACGGGAAATTTCGCGATACAGTTCACCACCTCTATGCAGTCTCCGATGATGCTGGCGTTCTTTACAACGGTCGGTATTGGGGGAAGCCTTGGACTGCTTAAAAGGGGAGGGCGCGCGCTCATTATCTACCTTGTCTTTTGCTGGTTTCTGGCAATTGTCCAGAACGCCTTTGGCGCAGGGCTCGCCTCGGCGCTGGGCTTAAATCCAATCCTCGGCATCATGGCCGGCGCCGTCTCTCTTGAGGGGGGACATGGCGCAGCCGCCGCTTTTGGCCCAATGGCAGAGGGACTGGGAGTGAAAGGGGCCGCCGCAGTCGCCATCGCCTCGGCCACATACGGCCTCATTGCCGGCGGCCTTCTTGGCGGACCGGTGGCGAAGACCCTCATAGAACGTCACCACATAAAGATCGAGGCAAGCAAAGATACGATTTTTTTGAAAAGCGCCGACGACGTCCTGAACGAACGTTCCGAGAGGAATGTGACCAGCGGCGCATTGCTCAGATCTCTTGCTCTCGTCCTGGTTCTCATGGTCATTGGCTCGTATCTTTCGCTGTATGTCGCCAAATTATCGGCTGGAACCAATTTCAGTCTCCCCGGCTATGTAACGGCGATGTTCGCGGCGGTAATCTTTAGGAATCTCAACGACCACTTTAATCTCGTTAAAATCAATAATAGCTGTATTGACATAATCTCAGATATCTCAATAGGGATATTCCTAACGATGGCGATGATGAGCCTGCGTATATGGGACCTTTACGATCTGGCGCTGCCGCTCATCGCGATTCTTTTGTTACAAACGCTGGTCATCGTGCTGCTGGCGATGTTCGCTCTGTTCCGGCTGCTCGGTAAAGATTATGACGCGGTCGTTATGTGCTCAGGCCTAATCGGGCATGGTCTTGGAGCCACGCCGAACGCGGTGGCCAATATGGGATCTGTCTGCGAGCGGTACGGCGTAATGTCATATAAGGCGTTTCTGATCGTTCCGCTTTGCGGCGCGGTGCTTATAGACCTTGTAGGTATTCCCAATATAGTGTGGTTCATCAATTTCTTTGCGAATCATTAAAAAATGACGCCCGCACAGTCCCGCTTTCAAAGCATCCCGCTTTTGAAAGCGGGACTGTGCGATAAATTACATAGACCGTCGCGCGCTGCGGAAAAATCGCTCTGGTAAAGAAATATTTCTCTCTTTTCACCTTCTTTAAATAGTTATTTTTACTAATCGTCTCTCGTTTTCTTTCAAAAAACGCCCCTCTTCTGATGTAATTTTCTCGCAAATTACAGGTGATGGTTTTAAATGGTGATGCCGAAGCAATTAAAAAACTGACGATTTTCCTCTCGCTCCATCTCCTCCCCGCGCCGCCCGCCAATGCCGGGATAACCCCTCTGAAGGTGGTGATCCTTACCATTTAATACAGTTGAAGGTATCTCATGCGTTCCGATAAAGTATTCGTTGGAGACAAAACGCTGGTACGACAAAACTTTGCCGGCGCTTAATATGGTCGCGCC